>CBDDPD010000001.1:0-84083 GCA_965232115.1 Candidatus Poribacteria bacterium | reverse complement strand
CGGACACCGTTTACAGGAGTACACTGACGCTTCCAAGGCAAACGGGAACATATTTCCTCAGCGTCCTTATCGAGGAGACTCGATATCGAGTTACAGTTCGCGTAACAACGACCCCAGTGCAAACGGGTGCCCTTAGCGTTCGGGTGGATCCTTTCAGTGGCGCGCCCGGCACAACAGCGACTGTTACGGTGACCGCAACCGATTCAAGTAACGAGCCGGCGGATGTAAGGGTTATCCTGACAGCGGTGGGTGGGACGCTCTCGAGTTCAAATGTAACAACAGAGACGAATGGCATTGGAACAGTCACGCTGACGCGAGGTGACACCGCGGGAAATGAAAATTACATCATTGCCAGTGCTACCAACTATGATTTGGTGAGCCATCGGTTCCTCATCTCTGAAGCACCGCCCGAACCTCCGCCCCCGGTGGGAGAACCGCATGCGTTAGCTGCCCACGCCGGAAACGATCAGGACGGGACGTTGAATACGCCGTTGGCAGCACCGTTTGTCGTCAAAGTGGTAGATGCATACGACAACCCCGTTAAAGACGTGAGGGTTCGATTCCGTGTGACGCGAGGCAGTGGAAGTTTTTCGTTCCGCACGCCGCGCACGGATAAGAACGGTCTTGCAGAGACGACATTCACGCCAACCTCTACTGGACGTATCCGAATCGTCGCAACCGTTGCGGGCATCAATGATACCTTGACGTTCTACACTGCGGCGCGAGCGCAAGCCCCTGTAAAAATAGAAGTCTCCGTTAGCCCGACGATAGTACCAGAAGTGCTTGTCGCTGCGGGGAACCGTCCACCGATGTTATGGGTAGATGGTGGTAAGATTTACGCGCTTGTGGGTGCAGCGGTTAAAGAAGAATTCGTGGCGGGTGTTCAGAACGTCATGAACATCGCCGTTGATGTGAGGGGTGGGAAGGTCTACTGGACAGCACAGACGGGTGAAAGTTCTGGCACGATCAACTCTGCGAACCTCGACGGCACAGGTGCGACAACACTTACCTCGATCCTGAGCGTGCCGATGGGCATCGCTGTGGATACCGCAGGGAGTAAACTCTACTGGACGAACTCCCGGGGTAGAATCCAGCGGTCAAACCTCAATGGGTCGGGTATTCAAAACGTGCTGGAGAACCTGCCGGGGTCTCCGATGGATATCGCCCTATCGGGTGGCAATGCATATTGGACGCAAGGCGACGGAAGCGTCCGGTTTGTGAACCTCAAGGGTGAAAAAGTCATTCACGATATATCTACAGGTTCAGGGGCACCCAGAAGTCTCGCTATTGCTAACGGGAAAGTCTACTGGACAGAGATGAATGCGGCGGGTGGTGGTACGATTAACTCTGCGAACTTTGACGGCACAGGTGCGACGCAACTTGCTTCGATCCTCGCTGCTCCAAGTGGAATCGCCGTTGATACTGCACGGAGCAAACTCTATTGGACGAACTCGAGCGGTAGAATCCAGCGCGCAAACCTCAATGGTTCCGGCATCAAAACCGTCGTTGACGGGTTAGGACATCCGGGTGAGATTGTCGTCAGTAACAACATCCGGGAACCCCTTGCCGCGGCTGCGCCGGCACTGCTGGGTACGCAACTCAGTATCGTGCAGATAGATCGCCTCCAGGAACAGATCGATCTGTTGATCGCGTCAGGGGATCGGTCACCTGCGGCGATGCGGACACTGATTTATCTCCAGCAGCTCATTGCCACGGCACGTCCAGAGAAGACGCAGTTGCTGGCGAACTATCCGAATCCGTTCAACCCAGAAACCTGGATTCCGTACGAGTTGGCGACGGATACGACTGTGAAGATCACGATTTACAACACGCAAGGCGTGGTGATCCGGACGTTGGAGCTTGGGCATCAGTCGGTAGGCTACTACACGGGTCGCGAACGTGCGGCGTATTGGGATGGACGGAATGCGTTTGGCGAACAGGTGGCGAGTGGCGTGTATTTCTACCAATTAGAGACTGACGAAATATCGTCCCTCCGCAAAATGGTGATTTTGAAGTAGGTTGGCGGTCAGTTATTGGGTTTCGCTCATGCTCAACCAACCTACACAACTACAGAAAAGTGAAAGGGCGCGGTGTAAAAGCCGCGCCTTTTTCTTTCTTGTCTGAAGAAATTGAGGAAACACCCCAGCAAAAACACTGTGATTATTGTGATTTAGGGATTTATAGGATTGGGGAACGTGCAAGGAATCGCACGATTACAAACAGTAAAGACGCAAACTGGAAAGTTTGCGGTACAGAAGAGATACAACCCCCCTATCCCCCCTTATCAGGGGGTAGACCAGAAGATTATCCGATTTTGATGATGTCGGCGGCGGTTTCGTTGTCTCGGAGTTTGGAGAGGTCATAGCCGCGGAGAGCGAGTTCCAAAAACAGCGTTTCGTCTGTGGTTCCCTTGAGTTCCCCGCCTAAAAACCGGAATGAACGTGACAAAAGGTCGGTTCTGTCACGTTCAGAAGATGCCGCTTTCACATCCAACGCCATCGCTTCGACTGCCTCCCGTCAGGCTGGAGAGGTCGTACCCGCGGAGAGCGAGTGCGAGGAAGAGGGTTTCATCGGCTTCTTTTTTCAGTGACATTCCCAAAAGGTGCGTTCTCATCCTATATTCTAAGGAAAATGCAAATTCTTCGGTCTACGCCCCATAAGCACTCACTCGCGTAGAACACCTTGTCCCCTCAACAGTTTCATCCAAGCATCCACCACCCAAGCGCAAGGGATATAGAAATCAGGCAATATTTAGGTTCCTATTGACTACCATTTGGTCTTGTTTTGCTTGAAGTTGATCGTATCGTTCCAGGAATTTAGCATGTAATACTTCAACCCTTTCGAGTAAATCTGAATATCGCCTGACATAGATATTCGTCTGTGATAAACGTCTCATTTTTGCTTGTACTTCATTATCATCAGCTACATCTCCGCCAAGAAGATACCCAGTGACATTTTCATACCGAAGTTCAGGATCAGATGTCCCTCTAATTTGGCCCTCTATAAAGGTAACATATTTTTCAACTTGGTCTAATTCTGCCATACGAATTTTGGTCTTTGGGCGTTTTATTTCCACAACAACTAAATGTGTTCCCTCACGGACACATAGAAAATCAATTCGCCTATCCACGTCTGGTATATCATCACTGTCTGGAAATTGATCACGTAACAAGTCACTATAGCTATGCTCGTCAGCTACCAAGGTCCAGCGCGGATCAAGTACCCAAGGGAATTTTTTTAAGAAATTATGGATTGTTGGCACCTCCTTTGCATTGGTATCAATGAATTTCTGAAGTTGTTTAATTGTCATTATTCGTCCTTCAGTAACCTTCATCATCTCTTTTGCTTCCAAAATCTCCCATTCCGTAAATAAATTGAGAAGTTTGTCGGGTTCTTCAACCCCCGCATCTCTTATGTTTTCAGCCATTTCCTGAAAGGAATCAAACTGCCAAAAGTTAATAAACATATCAACCAACGGTTCAAAGTCCTCAATTTCAGCATTAGGACTCTTATCAAGCGATTTCAGTATTAATTGTTGGATTAATTGGTCTGCCCGTTTAAATTCAAGTTTTTTGTCTATTTTCCCTGCCTCTTCTTTGAATTTAATATATATCGGATGTCCTTGCAACTTGCGTTCATTATCTTCACGGCGTTTATCAGCCCACTCAGACGCTATTTTATTAACTTCTTTTCGCCCCCACTCTTTGAGAGCTTCATTCGGTTCTGCGTCCCACACTAATGAATTTCGGGTAGTAGCGATCGTATCTTCTACTTCGTCAGTAAATTCAACGTGAAGTTCACCAGTGAGATAAGAAAGGGCAAACTGTTGACCGACATCTGCCTCAAAAACAAAAGGTTCTTGTACCAGTTTATCTCTTGCCATGAGAACAATACCAGTATCTATATTGTCTTTCTTATCTTTGTCTATCTCATCCTCATCTTGTCTTGCTCGATCCAGGGCACCGATCCAACCTGTCACTGTCCAGCCAGTCCCCTCTTTTATCTCTATTCCAGAATATTCCCATAAATACGGGTTTCCATCCTCGTCCTTTGCAAGCTTGCTTTGCAAGTCCCGCTCTTCTAGTGTTATTGGCTTGCCGTTAATGACAACCTTAAAGTCGTTCTGCCCAATGACAGCAAATCTTCTAGCGAGTCCTCGGCGTAGTCTTCCAATTGAAATACTACGATTTTTGAATCTTATAATATTTCTAAGAATTATCTTTGTTCCGTTAGAAATAGTGCCTGTAGGATCTAACTGAGGCAAATGAATAATCCTTTCGTGCTCTTTCTCCAACAGATCATCGTAATTCATTAGAAAATGACTAATTTTGCCTTTTTGTACACTTTCTACGTCTATTTCCTTAGCGATTCCAAAAGCAGAAAACTTACCAATCCCTTTTCTACCCATGATTCTACGTTTAAGAGGTTCTGGCGTTCTGTCAGACCCCTCACGTTCCCGACGATCACGACCTATAATAAGGTATCTTTCTCGTACGTCCTTGTCTGACATACCAATGCCATTGTCTTCAATGGTAATTTCTGAACGTTTTTGGTCAATAGGTGTGTCCGGTATCGTAATATCAACTCGAGTTGCGTTTGCATCCCAAGCGTTCGCGACCAATTCTCCAATTACTGGAGGTAGTGTTGAGTACATCTGCAAACCAAGATGTTTGATAGTTCCAATATCAAATTTCATTTCATAGGAATTCTCTGGTACAGATTCGTCATGATTCATCAGTGTCTCCTTCTAATCAACACGAGTCAATAATTGATTCTCCTAATTTTTCAGCGAGTTTGACAGGGACAGCGTTACCTATTTGTCGAGCTATTCCGGTAATGGAGCTCCCGAAAAATTCGTAATCATCGCTAAAAGTCTGCAAAGCAGCGGCTTCACGCAATGAAATGCCTCTATTCTGTTCGGGATGTATAAAGCGACCAGAGTAAACATCCGTACAACGAGAAGTCAACGTTGGCGCAGGCTTATTCCATGCCATCCGTCCAAACACATCTCTATGAGCATCTGGTCTCTCTTGATGACACTTTAGCAGGATAGATGTGTTAGTTATGTCTCCCCGACTACCCCCATTTTTCGGCACTGCTTCAACAATGCGTTTATGATGAGATTTAAGTTCTCTAGCCTTATGGTTTAGATACTCTTCTGATTCCGCTCCATCAGCAATCTCTGGGTACTCCCCAATGCACTCTCTAACTGTCACAAACTGGCTTGGATCGGTCATCGGGGTAGGAAGTGAGATTGAACCTTTTTTGGATGCCAAAAGGATGAACCGTTGTCGTGTTTGAGGTACCCCAAAGTGTTTAGCATCAAGTAGAGCTGCTGCCGGATCTGAAAACTCGCAATCTTCCAGAATCTCCAGAAATCTGTCGTAAATTTCCTTCCCGGGACCGTTGTTCAGACCAGGCACATTTTCAACGAGAATAAAATCAGGTGGAGATTCTTCCACGATCTCAGCGAAAGTTAGAAGCAATATTTTTCGGTCATCATCTTTCCAATTCTGTCTGCTAAGAGTAGAGAACGGCTGACAGGGTGTACAAGCAGCATAAAGTGTTGTATCTTCGTTTTGAATTTTGAGTTCTTTTCGTAGTTTATGGATGTCGATTGTATTGATGTCTTTATTGATGAAACGGATTGGTTTATTGTTATGTGTATAGGTTTCTCGCAGACTTTTATCATTATCGACTCCTGCTAACACTTCTATTCCGGCATTTAACAAACCTCTTGTTAAACCACCTGCTCCACAGAAGAAATCAATCGCTTTAATCATAATATTTTACCTACGTTGAGAACCATCACCGTTGCAGCAGATCAAAAAACGATCACAGGCAGAAAATTAAAAAATTAATGTTAACAAGGTTTCCCTTGGCAATTGGCGTTCAACCCGTATCAGAAGGTTGGATAGGACTCGACGCTGGGGCGCGCCGAGCTGATACTCCTATCCGCCAAGTTCTATGAGTATATCACAAAAAGCAAAAAAATACAAATTGAATCTTATGCGATTTCAATAATCTCCGCAGTCGTCGGCTCATCCCGCAATTTGGAGAGGTCGTACCCGCGGAGAGCCAACTCAAGAAACAGCGTTTCGTCTGCGGTTTGCTTAAGTTCTCCACCTAAAAACTGGAATGAACCCGACAAAAGTGCCGTTCTGTCACGTTCAGAAGATGCCGCTTTCGCATCCAACGCCATCGCTTCGACTGCCTCCCGTGCCGTGGCGTAATTCACACCGATATACTTCTGGGTTGTCGAGACGTTCCGATGCCCCAACAGCTCCTGCACTAAATAGATGTCGCCACTTTCCTCATAAACACGTTGTGCAAAACTTTTCCGCAGACTGTGTGTTGCCAACTTGCCGTTGAGTCCCGCGGCTTGAAACGCTTTCTTGAGCATCTCGTGAGCGGTTTGTCTGTTCATCGCCACAGATCCGTTCCTGTTTCTCGAAGGGAATAACGGTCGGGACGGTGCAAGCGTCTTGTATTGCTCCCGGTGCCAACTGACAAGATTTTCGATTGCCTGCCTGCCATCGACGTTCACCGGCACCGCCCTGGAGACTTCCCCCCCCTTGACAATCGATTTATCAAAAAGCAAGTCAGTTACCGCGGCACGATTCTGATAGACATCGCCGATCGTCAGGCTTAGCAGCTCGCTTATTCTGCCGCCTGTGCTCACACCGAGCATGAAGAGCCCGCGGTTGCGTGCCTCGAACGTGCCGTCGAAGCAGGCGGAAACAAGTCGGATTTCTGTGTTGTCAAGGGGTCTTGTGCCTTTCATTTTTTAATTATTCCTTGCGGTTCGGTCAGGCGGGTCAGGTAAATAAGGTGAATCGACGTATATCTGGGGGAAACACCCCAGCAAAAACCCTGCGCCTGCTTCGCAGTGAGAATGCAGGCTACGGCTATTCTCCTACAGGTGAAGGGGGGCTTCCGTCGGCAACGGCATCTTGCACGGCGGCGTAAAGGTGCTGCAACGAGTGGTAATACGCCATCTCAGCCCGTTTGATACCGTTCGGATCGCGACTGGCGCGTGCTTTACGGAGTTTCGCAAAACGGCGCGATACCTCGCGGTTGGCAGTGTCTAAAATATTGAAGTGTAAATCGGAAAGCATTGTTTTCGTTGTAGGGTTGTAGGTTCGGGTTGCGCGGAACGAACTAAAAACCTATAACCACTTATAACCAATAACCCTGAAAAAAATCCTGTCGAGAATCGCCTACAAGCCCCTTCCAAGCCTCTGCCCTGTGTGTTGGGTATCGGCAGTCAGCGATTAACCGTCAGCCGTCAGGTGTCCCTGTAATTTTGCTTATCAGGCGTGAATGCCTCTCAGGCAATCGGTGGTTTATCGTTACGCTGAAAGAATCCGTTCAACGCGTCTGCTAATATCTCTTGCGTGGTCATTCCCTTCTCGACACCGATGTGTTTCATTTGTCGGTAGACGGCTTCGTCGAAATAGCCGCCGATATGCTTTTTCTTCTCGCGAGAGGGCGGGCGAGGGGACCTCGCCCCTACAGACTGTTCAGATTCAACGACTTCCAGTTCCGGTTTCTGGGGTTCCTCGTTCTGTCTAAAAACTTCTGCGAGATTGACTTTCTTTCCAGTTCCCATATTATACCCCCATCTCATTTGCGATGTATGCGTAAAGTGCATTGATCTCGTTACTGGCTTTACCGCTCGGTTCAAACTCTTGGACGGTCAGCCCTGCGTTGTAGGCATGGACGAAACCGATCCGATGCCCGATTTCGCATGGAGCACAGGGGACATCGTACACCTCTACGGCTTCTCGCGCTTGTTCGGCGAGATCCCCGCGGGGTGGCACGGCGTTCAAAACGATGTGTGCCGGCACTTTTGCGAGGTTGACAACATCGATGGTGGAGCCGATCGCCTGTAGGTCAATCAATGAGGGTTTGCAAGGCACGAGTGCCATATCTGAAGCACGTGCGGCATCGAGTGCGGCGACTTCGGTATGCGGGGCGGTATCCAGAATCGCGAACGTTGCGCCGTTTTCCGCTGCGAGTTGAAG
Organism: Candidatus Poribacteria bacterium; assembly: GCA_965232115.1. Lineage (GTDB taxonomy): Bacteria > Poribacteria > WGA-4E > WGA-4E > WGA-3G > WGA-3G. Next base: position 76,056 of record CBDDPD010000001.1, on the reverse strand, counting down.
GATCTGTTGTAAGCGTTCTGAGTGTGTTGAAATAACTGCGGGGGTATCGCCATCGCGATTGTCACGCCATTTCGCCGCAGAAGACTGCGGATCCAAATCTATTAAGGCGGTCGTGTGTCCGGCACGTTCCGCGGCGACGGATAGGTGTGTCGCGAGGGTTGTTTTGCCGGTCCCGCCTTTCCTGCTCAAGATTGCGAGTGTCTTCATATTTTAATTATTCCTTGCGGTTCGGTCAGGTGGATTAGGACCTCCTCCGTCCATCCCGTAGAATCGCCTGCGCCGTTGTTGCAGGCTATGCCTTTGGTCAAAATCGCGAGTGGAACTCTGCGAAAGCACACCCTCACGATGATTCTGATCGTGTGCCTTTCGCTGCTCCTACAGAAGAGGACTTTGTGCAAGTGTGCACACCTGCAGGTATGCAGATGTGATACTGTGCAGATGTGATGTTCTGCACATGGAAATAAAAACGTTGGATTTGCAAGAGCGGTTACGTTGAATTCTCCTTTATGAGATGAGTTGTAGGTGCGCTCACTACATTCGCTTTAGGTTATTGGTTAAGAGTTAAGAGTCCTACAACTAACCACCTACCACCAAAAGTGGAGCGAAGCGGAACGCACTTATAACTTATAACCCATCAGTTATCGCAATTTCAGTTTGCATGTAGCACACGCCTACTTTCTTCAGGACAACTCACACTGACACTCTCAATCCGTATCAGTTCTCCGTCTGCATCATAGTGGTGTCGCGTGATCTCTATAGGCATCCCGCACCGACTCCGCCGGGTGCAGTGGTAATAGATGGTTTCTTCGGAAAATCGGGGCGAAGGTGGGGGGTCTCCAAGAAGGCTTCTTGCCTCCCCACTTCGTTGCGCATCCCTCTGTCTGTGAGTAAGACCGTTACCATCTGCGGGCTGAAACCCTGCAGATGCCCGATTTTCCGACGAGGATTGCAGTTCCCGGTTTCCGTTGTGCCTTGATGCCGCGGGCAACGTTTGCGGTGGAAGCGCGATCTCGGAGACCTCATCCTGTAAATGCGGCATCCCGCCCCCATTCACCGATACTTCCGTTTTTTCATCCACAGGAACCGAGATCCCAAAAACATCGGTGTACCGTCGTAGCACTTCCTCTGCAGGACACCGCCTGCCGGCTTCCCAAAAAGACATCCGAGCCTTCACGGCACCCGGGTTTCTCGCTATCGGTGGATAGAAATCACCCAACCTTAATTTCAATGCGGTTTCCTTCATCGTCAAACCCGCATCAAGACGCGCCTTTTTCAGTATCCGACTCAATGCGGTTTTACACCCTTTCAACCTTTTCTCCTGTCGCTGCTCAATGGATTTTCGCCGAAGTGTCTCAAGGTGATTCGGATGAAGCATAAAATAATTGGCGTATCCTGAAATGACCTCCTTCGTAGGTATGCGCAGTCCGCTTTCGTAGTCGGCTACAATCTTGCCCGGTGGTGATTTGTAGAGACTCGAGAGGTGTAGTGCCTCACCGAGTTGTTTTTGTGTGAGTCCTACGCCGAGGCGCAGTTTCTTGAGTCTTTTGGAAAGGGGTGTGTTCATGAGGTCGCTTTTATCGCCTCCATGCGTTTTTTGATTTCAAATCGTGTTCTGAGTTTTGAGCGTTTTTTCTCGCAATCCATACATCCAACCTAAAGTGGATGGTTTTTGGTTCGCTCACTTCTATGGGTTGTCAGCGATCCGCTCCAGCCACGCCTTCATCTGCGATGTCTTTTGCCCGAATTGTGAGAGTGTGCACACCTTCACACCTGCACGTCTGTTCATGTGCGAGCTTGCAGGTTGTTTTCAGGTGTGCTATCTCGTTCCTTCCGTTGTGTCGGCGGCTTTTCGGGCAGTGTGAATTCCGTGTGACATGTCGGACAGCGCTGGTGGTAGAAAATGCGCAGGGTATCTCCGCAGGTTTGGCAGTCAATCCAGCCGCGTCGAACATCCGCCATTGTTATCGTTTGTGACACAGGGTTTCTCCTTTGTCTGAATCAGGATTTAGGGATTTACAGGATAAGTCGTACCTCTATCCAAATTTTATCAGAAGTTGATTGGGGTTGAACGGTTGCCGAAACTCGACATTGCAGATGTAGTCATCTTCAAGGTCTGCCATATTTAGAGATAAGATATTGGCTCTTTCCAGTTCATCGATGGCATTCGCAACATCAATAGCGTCCTCAATTTCCAGTTCTTCCGCGAGGTCTAAGCACCAATCGGAAAAACACTGTTGAACTTCAATGAAGAGGGTGAGCCCGATAATCGCATCAGGTTCTTGCTGATGGAGATAGTTTAGAATTTCGTGTCTCGCCATGGATCTTCCTTTGAGCGTCTTGGATGTTGTAGGATGGCTAACCACTTTTCATCACTGTGTCGCTGTTCGCCCCACTTCTCGTCTTGGGCGTCTCGCTCAATTTGGATGAGGTCGTGGAACCTCTCTTTGGTAATTTTCAAGGGTTCCTCCTGAGTGGACGGCACGACGGAGCGTGCCTACTACTTTTAATATTGATATTCTGCAGGTGTGCACACCTGCACGCTTTCACATCTGCACAGTTGGGCTTCTCGCTCAATTTGGATGAGGTCGTGGAACCTCTCTTTGGTAATTTTCAAGGGTTCCTCCTGAGTGGACGGCACGACGGAGCGTGCCTACTACTACTTTTGATATTCTGCAGGTGTGCACACCTGCACGCTTTCACATCTGCACAGTTTCAAATCTGCACAGCAGAGATCAGATGATCAAAGGCTGCCTTAGTGCCATCTGGGTCATTTCAATTAAGCCTCAATCTCACCTGTAGTGGCTGCAACGGCTCTGGGGAAACTGCTCGGTTCTCATGTAGCCTTTGTATTCCCTCTACATCCGACTTTCCAAGTACCTTCACGCGCTGGTGGAAATAGGCATGGCACCGCTGGCACAGGGGTATCAAGTCCACAAATCTCTCACAACCGACGGTCCTATAAGACAGATGGTGGATTTGCGTTGCTTCTGTATCACATCCAATATTGGCACAGGGTTTCCCAAGCGACACTATGAAAAACACCTGACGCACAAGATACCATTCTGCCGATTTCAAGTAGAGCGGGTAATAGGTTCGCCAATCAAGCCGAACCTTATTCCTCCAGTTCGCTCGCAGCATATCTATGGGTTCTCCGTTAGGATCCGTATCAGGCGGCGGCATCTTAGAGATAGATCCATTGAAATTATCGCACAACACGCTGAGATCGCAGGGATCCGCGGACCGAGAAACCTCATCCGTCCATGCAATCGACACAAGCCGTCCAGGGTCTGTAGGGGTGTAAAGTTCAAACCGAAACCCTGGAACCATCTGACTGCCTTCTGTCAATACCTTCTTCTGATGGATCTCAAAAGCTATCCAGTCAGCTCCTTTTTTCCCGAAAACCGTGCGCGCCACGTTCCGTACAGCCTCGCCGAGTATAATATCGCCAGACTCGATCGCTTCAAAGACGACCGCCTCGGTCATACGAACCCATTTCGTCTTCTGTTCACCTTGATGATCGTAGTATTCACGCTTCTGCAGGAACCATACCGTTTTATCGGTACTCGGCAAAGTCTCGAATTCAAGGTCAACGTTCCGCAGAGCACGAAGTATATCCCGATTTATAAGCAGTGGCGATTTGCAATCTGGGAACATATCATATAGGCAGAGTTTCAGGTCTGCCAATACCTGCAAGCGTGTTGCCCGATGTCGTTGCGGTTTCCATCTTGGATCCCCTGTAAACATATCGGCATGTATCTCTTCAGTGAATCCTGCTATATCCACTGGATGTGTCCAGTTAACAATAGAATCACAGTGATTTTTCGGAAGCTGCGTTCCATAATAGAAAAACCCATTGACTGCCGGCATATCCTCAGAATGCCGCTGTATAAAAAACATAAATTTTCCTTTGTCGAATACAGTTGAACAGGACGCGTTGTGTACCTGTTAGAAATTTTCGCAATTGTGTTCACCGCTGAAGGCTTCTCTCATGCCACCCTTAGGCTTTTTACTTGTCAATTTCTTCGACACCTCCACCCCTTAAGCCCTTAAGAATTAATTTAAAATTAATTAAAGAATTAATTAAGGAAAACAGGGTTTGCCCGGAAGCCACGTCACACGTAGGCGCGTGGCTGTTCAAATTCTGGACATCTTGCATGGGGTGCAAGGTGCTTGCATGGGGTGCAAGGTGCTTGCATGGGGTGCAAGATGCTTGCATGGGGTGCAAGATGCTCAATTTTAATGAAGGAGGTGGTTTCCTGTGACTTTCTCACCGTTGACTTCCATTCTCGGACCCCCAAATTCCATGTTATGTATTCTGGGGTGGTCGTTGAAGATCTTAACGACCGCATCGTCGTAAAGAATCCCCTCTTCCGTAGGGATTTTCATGGTAACCACATAATAGGCGTAGCCTTCCAAATCGAGCCCTTTCGCTTGCATCGCTTGCAGCAAGGCTCTATAGGCAGCGATCTTCGGTGTGTCCACGCCCTCTTTTACGTAGTGTTCTTTATAGCGGCTGTAGAGATCATAAAGCGCGGCCGCCTTTTGGTCGTGCGGTGCCATGCGCTGGGCAATCTTCTGCTCCTGCTTACGTTTTTCAGCATTCGCCTGCGCCATTGACTTGAGCTCTCGCGTTTTTGCGAGTGCGATCTGAAAGCCTTTGAGGTAGATGCCGTTGTCGGTGCGATGGATGTTCGGGTGCCTTGCACCATGTTCGTGCATGGCATGAAGTCCAGCGAGAACTGCTTTTTCGAGTGACTGCGGCGTAATGTTCCGGACTTTATTCCGGATGTCATTCTGAAGGACCATCACCAGTTGCATGATAGACTGTTTGATAGGGATGGCTTGCGAAATTGGGATGTCGCCCCCATAAAAGGTTTCTGCATAAAGGGTTGCTTTATCCGTTGCTTTATCCATCGTTGTCCATCTCCTTTAGTTGCTGCTTGAGAGAGAGGTCTTCCGTGTCGGTTTCGGAGGTTTCCTGCTTGTCCGGAAGAACATCACATTCTTCCATTTCCCTCATAAATTCCGCCCATTCCGCTTCAAGTGCCTGACGATCTTGTGAGTCGGTGGGTTGGCGGCGGGTATCCAGGAAGAGGAGGTGAAACATCTTCTCACCTCTGTGATTTGAGAATTCCTCAATGAGGTTAAGTTCCATCAGTTCGTCTATGCAATCATAGGCTTTTCGTATTGAAATCCCCACGATCTTGGCGATCTTCGGGATCGACATAAGGTAGGAATTATTTGTCTTGGTGCTGCGGTGTGCACAGAGCACGGAGAGTACGTGTAATACATAAGGCTTCCCTTTTAACAAGACAAGCACGTAAGACGGGAGGCAAAAGTATGTGAGCATAATAACCTTTTTGTTGATGTACAGTGTATAACACACAAAACGTGCGCGCGTGGTAAGCACGCGAGCAAGGTATAAATGCACTGCCATCAACGCAGAAAAAAAAATACCACAAGTTTTTTTGAATGGCTCAGTGCAATTTTTAAGTGTCCTGAAATAGTATATTCACGATAAGTTAGTTATGCAACACTTTTTTATCGAATTCTCCTTTTAAATGAATTTTTACATATATAACAAGTAAGTTTTATACCTTTCCGCACAATTCCTGCCCGTTTTTCCTGTTTTAAATAAATTTTAAATTGGTTAAACAACAGAAGATCGGAGGCTCCTGGGTTCAGGAAATCATCGTTTTGGTGTATGTTGTTTAACGATTTTAATATTTTTAATTCTTGTTTAATATGTTTAAGGGTGCCACGCGACCACGCCACACCTGACTTCCCAGACTTAAACATGAACGTTTATGGGGTTAAACATGAACGTTTATGGGGATTAAAGTGAACGTTTATGGGGTTAAACATGAACGTTTATGGGGTTAAACATGAACGTTTATGGGGAAGAAAAAACCTTAATATGAACGTTTGTGGGGAAATATAATCAATGCGCCTATATCCTCAGCGAGCTTGACAATGAAGAAAAAACCTTAATATGAACATCTGTGGGGAAGTCTGAATCGCGGATTGGCGCGGATTCTGGAAGTTCCTGTGCAGTCCGAGAAAATCTGTAGAATTCCGAGACCTAAATGCTGCTATTAACCTGTGTCCAACTTAAACCTTAACCCTTCGCCACGAGTTGCGAGGAGACGTAAAACGCCTGTGGAGTTTCTGTAATACCTCGTTGAGAGTCACGAAACGACGAAGCAGGAAGTCAGACAGGAAATCTACGATTTCTGTAAGTACTACACAACGGAATGAGGTAAAAGCCGGTGGTGAAGCCTGTAGATTCCTGCTTGTATCTGGAGGATAATTCAGGCGTTTTGACTTTAAAGTGAACGTTTATGGGGTTAAATATGAAAAATTACCTTGATAGATGTTCATATTAATTGTAGAATGGTTATCAGTACGGATTTTCTGCGAAAATCCTTTCAGTTGTCGGTTGTTAGTTACAAGAGCCCTTCGCTAACGGAAGGTTTCCTCTTGACTATAGACACAAAGCCCGTAGCCTGCATTCTCACTGCGAAGCAGGCGCAGGGTTTTTGCTGGGGTGTTTCCCCCAGGTATACGGAGAGGAGCGTTGGTTATTCAACCCATCTCACCGAACCGCAAGGAATAATTAAAAAATGAATTTAGCGAAGATCAACGAATTCGTCAAGGCGAGTCCAGCGATACAGATTCAGAGCAAAATTTCGCTACTGCAACGTCGAGCGTGGAACGTGCTACTCGCCAATGCGTACAATGAACTCCCGAATCAGGAAATTCATCATGTGAGTATGGTGGAATTGGCGGCGAAATTAGGTTTCGGTAGTAAGAACGAGGAGTATCTAAAAGAGGTGTTAAGGGAACTCCGTGCGTGTGAGGTTGAATGGAACCTCTTGGAAAAAGACAACAAGCAGAAGTGGGGTGTGGCAGGTCTATTGGCTTCCGTTGAAATCGAAGATGGTGTCTGTACGTATGCCTTTGCGCCGCATCTGCGTCTGAAGCTCTATAACCCACGTGTCTACGCCAAGTTGAATCTCCGTCTGCAAAACCGGTTCAAAAAGCAGTATGCGTTGGTCTTGTGGGAGTTGTGTTTCGACTATTTTGATACTGAGCGTGACCAAGGCGAAACGCCCTTCATTCCACTTGGGACGTTTAGACAGCTTCTCGGGATAGAAAGCGATGAGTATCCGGCGTTTAGTATCTTCAACCGTGCCGTTATCAAGCCTGCAGTCAAGGAGATCAATAAAGAGACGGACTATCTTGTAGAGGTTGAGCAGAAACGCGCGGGGCGTCGGATCGCTGAGTTGAAGTTCCGTATCATGAGGGTCAAGGAGTTCCCGGTCCAGGAGTCGTTGTTCCCGGATATAGAGAACCTCCCCCCTGTTGCCGTTGAACTCGTCCAAGCGAGGATTGAGCGGAACGTTGCCTTGAAGATCGCAGCACAGGAGTGGGATTTCGTGAATCCTGAAAAGATGCCGCTGTCTGGCGCGTACCCAGATTTCCTGGCGTATATTTCTGAAAAGATTGAGATGTCGCTGGATGCGGTAGGTGTGCAGAATCGTGCGGGTTATATCATTGAGGCGATCCGCGACAACTATCAGGACGAACGTGTGCAGAAAGAGCGTCAGATGCGAGCCGAGAAAGTTAGGGAAAAGGAACTTGAGGACTTGCAGGCAGAGTTCAAAGTCAAGCGAGATACCATTATCCGTCAACTCATCCATGCGAAACCGGAACTCGTGGAAGCTGCGGCGGAAAGGGTCCAATCCTACATCGTCCGTCAACGGCTTGATGAACACGCGTCGGCGATGTCGGCATATCAGAAGGGCGGCATGGTGAAAGCAGACATTGATAGCATTCTCGCCGCAGAGTTCTGTCAGGAGTTGCTGGCACCCGTGGATGCGGCGTATGACGATGAGAAGGCGAGGATTATGGGGGAAGTTGGGTAATTGTCTGAATGCACGTCGCATTTGGGCGAGTACGCCGCAAATCGCGGATTCTCGCGGATTGTGCGGATTGTCACGGATTTTAAGAAGCCTCTGGTTCTCCAATGGGATTAGGTAAGTTAGAGGGTTTTCAGGAGAGCTGGAGGGTGCTGGAAGGGAAGTTTGATTATGGTAGTCAGTTGAAATTCGGTCGCTGGACCCCATGAAGATAAAATAAAGAAAGAATCTAAGGAGAAAACTTCAATGAAAATCAATAAGGTTTTTCACATATTCGTTATTTTTATCATTTTGTTTCTGTTTGTTGTGTCTCAAATCGCCAATGCACAACAGATTTCGGAAGTGGAACAGGCGACCGCAGATGCCCGTAGAGATGCAGAACTCAACGTCTCGCCCTTTGCTTGGGGGGCTGCGGGTTTCGTCTGTGGGTGTATCGCGCCTGTTTACGCATACTTAGCGAAGCCAGAGATACCGGTCGGGGCGTTACTGGGAAAATCGCCGGCGTATGTTGACGCGTACACGCAAGTCTACCAGCAGAACGCCCAACGGCGACGGCTTCAAGCAGCGGTCATCGGCTGTGCTGTCGGAAGTGCTCTGAGTTCTGCTTCCTACTATCTGTTTGTATTTCCACATCTGGACCTTTAGACGTATGAGCAAAAGGGTCATCAGTGAAATTCGGTCGCTGTATCGCGACGAAGACGATCTATTCCGGACGGTCCTCAAGCGGATCTATGAGGAATGGGATGCCGAGCAGGAGCAGTGGCACCTCAAGAAGATCGAGTTCATCTATGAGGATCCGGAATTCCCGGTGCCGTCTGAGAATCCCGCGGTGGCTGTCGAACAGCGGCATGGGTGGTTGGTTCCGCCGGCATGGGAATTTATATCGGAGGTCTGGGAGTATGAACGGAAGGCGGTGTCGGAGGTCAGGTATGACTATGAGAGTGAGGTTACCATCATCAGATGAAGCATAGTAGTGCTGGAATTGATATGAGTTGAACTGTACACGTGGGTTAGGTCGAGCGGTAAAAGACCAAAATCTATCTCACCTATACACAGAATTCTGATTTTCAATGATACATTATAGTAAAACCCGAAAATATCTGCACACCCGTCGGTAGGTGCGGTTTGCAACCGCACCGAGTTCTGTGTAAAAGTAATTACGGAATCTACTATAAAAGTGAGCAATCTGCTAAATGTTCAGATTGTTCATTTTTTTTTACATTTTGCACGTTTTTTGCCCAAAAATGTGTCTTTATAACCAACTGCTTTTCATTTTTTGCACGAAATCCGCTCAAAACTGCAGTCTTTATAGTAAAGCCCGAATATAAGTGAACACTGTAGAAAACGCGAATCCCACTCTTTCGCTGGCGAGGTTTCTAACCTCGCCCACTATTAATGTCCAAGTAATTATGGGCTTTACTATATAACCAAGACACCGCGGTCATTGTATGGGTCTGCTTTTGGCTTTGTAAGATTTATGCGTATTCCATTTTATGCAACCTTATAGGAAGGGTTGCGTGGATAGTAGCGATTGGCGGAATTGCAGCGGCGGTAGCGTTAATATTTGCCTCAGGGAGTATGCCTCTATTTTCGCCAGGTACACTACCTGGTGCAGCACTCGCTGCCGCACCAGCTGTGGGCATTCTTGGTTGGCCAGCCACTACTGCCGCTATTACAATTGCGTTAACCGGAGGCGGTGTGGGAATCTTGAATAAGTTCCGGAAATACAAATTAATCGAACGCGATGATAACCAAATCGTGTTTAAGCGGAAGTAGGAGTAGACGCATGAACGATTTTTGAGGCAGAGAAAAACTTTGGAGCCCGCTACCGTTTTGAGGAGGGTTTTATAGGGTCGACGTTGATGGCTATGAGGATGCGGAGACTATCATGATTCGGGAGTAGATTCGGACTCGCTTGTTTGTAATTTTTTTGTATTTTGTGCTATACTTTTCATTAACTTGGCGGATAGGAGTATCACCTCGGCGCGCCTCCGCGTCGAGGCCTATCCAACCCCGTGATACGGGTTGAATGCTGAGTTGCCAAGGGAAGCCTTGTTGAACATTATGCTTGCGAATTGTTCGGAAAGCGTTGCGTAGATTGTTATTTCACAGCACAAGGGGATAAGGATGTCCATCAAACTTTGATGAGGGCTGATATGGAGGAAAAGGTTCGTGTATTTTTGAGTTTTGAGTTCGGTAAAGATAATGAACTGCACTACAACTTCTACTCACAGGCAAAGTGCCACTCAAAATATGAAATTATGGATTATTCCCTGAATGAGCAGTATCATCCCGATGCACAATGGTTAAATAAAGCGCGCAAGCAGATTGCTCTTTCGGACATCGTTATCGTTGTGGTCGGAGAGGATACACACAATGCCCCGGGGGTTGAAAAGGAGATAACGGTCACACATCAGTTAGGGAAGCCAATTTTTCAGGTTCGTCCACAGAAGCGAACCGCGGGTGAAGTCCGCGGAGCCGGTGAAGTGATTCCGTGGAAATGGAAGCAGATTGACGCGAAGATTGCCGAAAAATTGTCGGGATGAGATGCTTATTGCCCCTCCAATAGTGGTGCTTTGAACTCGATTGTGAGATTGAAGAGGAGAATGCTATGTCAGAAGAAATATCTGTGTATCAAGTTGAAAAGAAGTCCACTATGAATAACAGAATGAGAGCCAGAACCTACTATGCTGCAGCTGTCAATTTATTTCAGGATCCCGCAGCAGATGACTGTGAGATAGCGATAGAACTCCTCAACAAAGCAATTGATCTTTACCCCGATTTTTCGGAGGCTTCTATCTTTCGCGAGGAGGTCTGGCACTGCTTACTCAAGTCATTGGACCCAAACGATGACTTAGGGACTTATGAGAAATATAAAAAATCACCCGCATGGCATAGGAAACGAGATTTGGTAAGAGAACGTGATAAAAGTCTATGTGTCTGTGGGGCTCAGGCGACTGAGATGCATCATAAAACCTATGGCAATATCGGGAGGGAACCTCTTTCTGACTTGGTAATGTTATGTGAGAAATGTCATAAAAAAGTACACCGGCCCCGTGTACCATCTGACCAGCAATCTGCCGTGCAACAACCCTTAGAGACCCTTCCTGAAGAAGTGTCTGTGAACGATGACAGTGAGTTATACCAGCAATACTGGACTAAATTCCACGCATATTATACTTCCAAAGGTATATCACCTATACCTTTAGGAAGACGAGAGAATAATCCAAGAAGTTCCTACTTTCGTATGGAAAGTTTTGACCCGTTTCATATTGATTTTAATATATCTTTCCTCAATGATCCTGCAATTAGTGCTAACCTTAATTTGAACAAGCAGGTTGACAAGACGCAAAAAATTTTTGAGGTGTTAAAATCCGGACAGGAGTATTTTCAAAGATGTTTTGAGGATGAGTTATTATTTTTGGATGATCGTCGAAGGATGTTTATCATAGGCTGTAAAAAAGAGGCGGATATGAGGAACCCTAATGACTGGCTAAATCAATTTGAGTGGCTTTGTACAAATCTGGAGACATTGAACAAAGTTTTTCTTCCTGTCTTGAGGGTTACTCAGTACTATGAAGAAACTTTACTTCAGGGGTAAACGTGAAAGAACTCCTATTAGCGGATGCACATCAGTTATCAGCATCTCCATCTGAATACGAAGCCATCCGACATCGGATAGAGAGTGCCGTGTACGAAACGTTCACGCTAGATGAGGTAGACTTCTATGACCTCGTTTTCATGGAAGCGAATAACAATGTGTGGGCGGATAATCAGAAGTTGGTAGACACGCTAACACCGAAAGGCAAGTCGCGCACGCTGAAAGAAGTCGTAGACAGAATTCTGAAGGCATATCCGTACGAGAGTCCCATCAAAGTTTTTAAGCATCTCTCTGAGGATGAGCCGTGGTTTGAGGGATGCTTTCTTATTAGTGCGAGGTTTGATCCGCGCTTGATGGGGGAATTGTTGGTGAGACCCCTAGCTGCTTATGAGAAACCCGCACATTCCCCGAAAATCAGGTTTTACCTTGAAGATGGGAATCATCGGGCGTTGGTATATACCGTTTTCTTGCGGTTGTGTGCGGAAGCGTATCGACCAGTTCGGGTGATTTTCAGCAAAGATTGGACGCACCTCTATCCGTGGGCGCAGTTGACTGCATGACAAGGAAATGAGGAGAGACAAAGGACCTCAGGAAGGAAATTTGTAATTTTTTCGTTTTTTGTATTATACTGTTCAAACCAGTTTTGGGTGGCACTACCACGAATCGGACCCCACTCTGATTCTGCCACCCTTCCACCGTGGTAGTTGGATAAAGGACTGGGACTGGGAAATCCAATATAGTGTTAGGAATTTAGAAAAGTAAAAGAGGTGTATAGAATGAATGTAGATCAAGTAACCTTATCCGATATGTTTAAACCTTCCGTACAATTTAGGATACCTTTATTCCAACGGCATTATGTATGGGATCGTACAAAGCAGTGGGAACCTTTATGGCTTGATATTTCACAGCAGATGAAGGTAGGCAGTACAAGTCATTTCACGGGGACTATTGTTATCCAACAACAACCAGCATCACCCGGTGTTCAGATATTTGATATTATTGATGGACAACAGCGACTGACAACTTTCCAAATCATGCTTTGCGCAATCAGAGATATATGTATGCAAAACGGACATACGGAGATTGCCAATGAGGTTTGTAAATACATAAGAAATAATGGGGAGGCTGAACTCAAGCCAGAGGAGCGTTATAAAATCATACCGACAAAACGGAATAAAACATCTTTTATTGCGCTCATTGATGGAAACAGAAGCAATAGCACCGGGCAGGTTTATGCTGCGTATAGTTATTTTCGTGATAAGGTAGAGGACCACGTTGATATAGACCCGAAAAAAATCAAAAATTTGTACGAGGTTATTATAAACAACTTTGGCTTTGTTCAAATCCGCATTAGTGAAGCAGATAAACCGGAAAAGATATTTGAATCGCTGAATGCCAGAGGCAAAGAGCTGTTAGAATTTGATAAACTCCGCAATAATCTATTCCTACGAGCTCGCACAAGTAGAGATGATTTATATGAAAAATATTGGGAGCATTTTGAGGATAATTATTGGGATCCGGGCATTACAAAAATAGGCACTTCCTATGAGCAGTTCTTTCATCATTTCTTGATAGCAAATCTCGGAACAGAAGATGTAAAACCTGAATTTACGACCTATGAACGCGATTATATGGATAAACTTAAACAGGAGGATAAAACAGTAGAAGATGAGTTTATTCTATTAAAAGAGTATTCCGATGTTTATAGCGAAATGACGAACTGCGATGAAAATACCTTCATCGCCACCCGCATGGAATTCTACAAAATATTTGACTTGACCACCTTGCATCCTTTCTTGTTGTTTGTCATTTGTGATGCCAAACTAGGAAACACTGAACTTGAACGCGTCTTTGATATTTTAGAATCTTACACGCTCCGGCGTATGTTATGCTGCAGTGGTAAAGGCGGCCTCAAAAATTATAACAAATTCTTTGCCAGAGTTATAAAACATTTTCAAGGCGGGTTTAGTTTAGACGGGTTTATACAATACCTCGATGACGAGACTTCTGATACGACGAATTACCCAACAGACCATCAGATCAGAGATGCTTTATACACACGCTTTGAACCTAACCCTCTCAACTTCCCCGACAGAGAGACTATCATTTTCCCACACAATCAGTATATAAAAGCGGCTTTGTCTGGGCTTTGGGAGCAAACAGCGGGTGCGATAAAACGAAGACTTATTCGCTATATTTTATATCGGATAGAAATGGAAAAACAGAGAGATAACAAATATAGCGAAAAAATAGTCTTTGAAGAAAAGTTGGATTTAGAACATGTCATGCCACAAACTTGGCAGGAAAAATGGGATTTACCGATTAACCCCAAAGCTGTCTCGCTCGATCCGGACGCACACAAGGTCATTGTAAATACAAATGTGCAAAGTGAACGCAAACTTTACCACGAATTGTTTTCAAATCCAAGTACCGATACTTCACATAAGGGATTAGTCGAAGAGACTTATACCAGTGCTTATAATTTAATAATCGCCAGAAATGCACTCCTTGAAAGCATTGGAAATCTTACACTTGTTAACAAAGCCCTAAACTCAAGACTGGGGAACCGACCATTTGACGAGAAGAAGGAGGCTCTAAAGGATTCCAATCTAATACTCAATAGGGAAATCCGAGAACATGAACAGTGGGACATCAATGAAATTGACGCACGTAGCGAAAAACTCATTGAGGAAATCCGGCAAATATGGAAACCTTTGGAATGGTACAGAAATGGATAAAGTATGTCTGAAGTGGAACATTTTGACGAATCCGAAGTGCGAGAAATTGAAATTAGCGATAGAAACTATCCCGAACTGCTAAAGTCAATAAGAAACCCACCCAAAGCGATCCGCATCCGTGGAAGCCTACCACCCCATAGGAAAATTATCGCGATCTCTGGAAGCCGAAAAACAACACAACAGGCACTTGATGCCGCGTACAGAATCGGCAGGATGCTCGCCCAACACGGGTATACGATCGTCGATGGGCTTGCCGAGGGGTGCGACACTTCTGCGACGGAGGGTGCGCTTTCAGCAGGTGGCAACGTGATTGGGGTCGTTCCGCGTGGCCTGAAATCACTCCGAGGACATACCAAAAAACTCGCTGAGAAAATTTTTGCGGCGGATGGAACTGTCCTTTCGGAATATCCTGACGACCTCGCAGAAATATTTGGTCGTCACTATCTGCGTCGCGATGCGATTATCACGGGGCTCTCCGAAAAGACGATCATTATTGCGGCGAAAGAGCGATCGGGCTCGTCTGCAACCGCAAACCATGCATTAAGGCAAGGACGTGCGGTGATTATCACGCGGCATGTCGAAGCGAACATTGAAGGGGCAATGCTCGTTGAAAATCTTGGGGAACTCAAAGACACACTCGGTGTTGAGCGCGAAGATTTAAAAAAATGAACACACTCAAAGGGTACGAGATAATGAAGCCAAACAACTGACCGTGCAGCAGCCGGTATCCTATCAAAACCCTTTGGTGAGAAGGGATAACGGTGAAGATGGTTGGTAGGACTGAGCCTCTTTAGATTGAAACTTTCCACATTCTTTCCTTGATAAGAAGCCCATAAACCGCTATACTGTTCTCAACGTAGTTGGTAGAGAATGCGATCCGCCTCGCTTGAGATAGAAAGCTCTAAGGGGAAATGCGTAACTTTAACCGGGCGCGATACCTAAGCACGTCCACAAGGCGAAATTCAGAGCAAGAAGAAGGGCTGATATTGCTTCAGTTGCCTTAAAAACAAAGGAGAGGATTTTCAACATGCCTACACTTGAATTCAAAGGAAAACACCATATCTACGCCCACCATCTCTCTGTCCCGTATCGCCCCCTTGAATCCGACCAAAGCCGATCCTGCAACCCATCCAATGGGGAAGATAATCTCATCATTCACGGCGATAACTTGCACGCCCTCAAAGCTTTGCTCCCCTACTACGCGAACCGTGTCAAATGTATCTATATTGACCCACCCTATAACACCGGTAATGAAGGGTGGATCTATAATGACAATGTAAATAATCCACCCATGCAGGAGTGGTTCAAAAAGCATAGTCCTATCGACATCGAAGATATGGAACGCCATGATAAGTGGCTCTGCATGATGTGGCCCAGGTTGCACCTGCTAAAAGAATTTCTTAGCAATGATGGCGTAATCTTCATCTCTATTGATGATAATGAACTGCATCATCTGCGGATGCTTATGGATGAAATTTTTGGTGCGGAGAATTTCGTAACACAGTTCGTATGGAATAAGAAAAATGTTGTCCAAAATGATGCAAAGTTTGCATCAGTTAATCACGAATACATCGTTTGTTACCGTAAAAGTGATGACTTTCAAAAGTTTAATCTGCTTCCGAGGAGCGAAAAGGCGAATCAGCGATACAAGAACCCTGACAACGATCCTCGTGGTCCATGGCAGAGCGTAGCACTTCAAGCCAAAAGTGGTAGACCTGAAGATGTGTATACTGTGACGTTTCCTAACGGTGTGACTTGGATCCCACCGAGTGGAACATTTCCTAAATTCACAAAAGACCGCCTGTTGTCCCTTTACAAAGAAGGATATTTATTTTTCGGGAAGAAAGGCCAAAACGTCCCGCGTCTTAAAAAGTACCTTTCTGAGGTGAAGTCGGGCATGGTATCAAATTCTATTTTAACAACGGATGAGGTTGGCTCCACGCAATCCGCTACCCAGGCAGTAAACAGCATCATGGGAGGCAACGTTTTCAACTCCCCGAAATCCGTTGGGCTTATTCAACATATAATATTACTAACTACCGGTCCCGATGACATCATCTTGGACTCATTTGCGGGCAGCGGGACGACAGCGCATGCTGTTCTTGGGCTCAACAAAGAGAACGAAGGCAATCGGAAGTTCATCTTGGTAGAATGTGAAAATTATGCCAACGACATCACAGCCGAACGCATCCGACGCGTCATAAATGGAGTTGAGAATGCTAAAGATAAGACGTTAAAGGAAGGTCTCGGTGGTTCATTCACCTATTGTACACTCGGAGAACCTACTGAAGTAGAAGGGATGCTCACAGGAGAATCTTTGCCATCATATTCAGCACTCGCTGCACACTTGTTATTTGCTGCTATTGGTAGGTCTGTTGGGGATACGACCCTGGATGACAAAAACGATGATGGACTATTTTATAGCGATGACAAAAACGATTACTACCTGCTCTACCAACCCAATCTGGAGTTTTTATCCAGCGACGCTGCAATACTCTCCCAAGAGCATGCCCAACGCATCCGAGATGCCAGCTTCAAGAACGGCAGAAAAGCAGTCGTCTATGCAGCAGGTAATTACATTGGACAGCGTGAACTTACAAAAATGGGAATCGCTTTTGCCCAACTCCCCTACGCACTACACGAAAGGTAAAGAGGTGACGCTTAGCTGGATTACGAAGATCCAAGGAGAATTTTCAACATGCCAGTACTCGAATTCAAAGGAAAACACTATATCTATGCACATCATCTCTCCGTCCCCTACCGACAACTTAGACAGGATGCAGGCCGGTCCTGCAGTCCATCGGGTAATGAAGATAACCTCATTATTCAGGGCGATAATCTACACGCTCTCAAGGCGTTACTCCCCTACTACGCAAATCGTGTTAAGTGCATCTATATTGATCCGCCCTACAACACTGGAAATGAGCGGTGGATCTATAATGACAATATAAACAATCCGCCCATGCAGGAGTGGTTCAAAAAGCATAGTCCTGTTGACGGCGAAGATATGGAACGCCATGATAAGTGGCTCTGCATGATGTGGCCCAGGTTGCACCTGCTAAAAGAATTGCTTGCTGAGGACGGTGTAATTTTTATATCTATTGATGACAACGAGCAACATCATTTGCGAATGCTGATGAATGAAATTTTTGGAACAGAAAATTTTGTAACTAACATAATTTGGCAGAAAAAATTTAGTCCGCAAAATGATGCGAAGTATTTTTCCGATAATCACGATTTTGTGTTGTGCTACGCAAAAGATAAAGAAATATGGAGACCAATTCTCCTACCGCGAACTGAAAAACACAACAAGCGATATTCTAATCCTGACAACGACCCACGCGGATCTTGGAGTTCAAGTGGATTGGATGTTAAAACATATCAGGAAGATTATGACTATCCTATTACTACTCCATCCGGTAGAGTTGTGAGCCCGCCTAGAAATACATGTTGGAGATATAGTAAAGAGAGGTTTGATATATTAGTGAATGATAATCGGATATGGTTTGGTGAAGATGGCAATAATGTTCCTCGCATAAAGCGGTTTCTATCGGAGGTAAAACAAGGGATTACGCCACTAACTCTATGGTTACACGAGGATGTAGGACATACCCAGAGTGCAACGCAAGGGCTGAATAAAATTGGGGTTGCCTTCCCGAATCCTAAACCACACACTTTGCTAAAACGTATTTTACAAATAGGGACGCAACCCAATGACATCGTCTTGGACTCCTTCGCAGGCAGTGGCACTACTGCCCACGCCGTCCTCGCCCTGAACAAAGAGGATGGAGGCAATCGGAAGTTTATCTTGGTAGAATGCGAAGACTACGCCGATAGCATCACTGCTGAACGCGTCCGACGCGTCATAAATGGAGTTGAGAATGCTAAAGATAAAACGTTGAAGAAGGGTCTCGGCGGTTCATTCACCTACTGCACTCTGGGCAAACCTATCGAAATAGAAGGCATGCTTACAGGGGAATCTCTGCCCTCGTATTCGGATTTGGCTGCACACTTGTTATTTACTGCCGTAGGCGCGTCTGTTGGTGATACAACACTGAATCCGAAAAATGATGATGGATTATTTTATGGTGATAGCGAAAACGATTACTATTTGCTCTACCAACCCAATTTGGAGTTTTTATCCAGCGACGCTGCAATACTCTCCCAAGAGCATGCCCAACGCATCCGAGATGCCAGCTTCAAGAACGGCAGAAAAGCAGTCGTCTATGCAGCAGGTAATTACATTGGACAGCGTGAACTTACAAAAATGGGAATCGCTTTTGCCCAACTCCCCTACGCACTACTTGAAAAATAAAGAGGTGACACCATGATGGAATTAAAAATATATCAACAAAACACACTCGATGCCTTCACCCGTTGGCTTGAAGAATTGTCTAAAGCCAAGAATACCGCAAAAACCGCTATAAAGGCACTGAGAGCAGCAGAAATTCATGATATTCCTGACGATCTGCGGAACTTTCCCAAAAAGGCATGGGAAAATTTGAAACAAACCGGAGGTATCGCACCAAGTGCTGGCGATTATATCGCACGTACCGATGACGCAAACCGCCCCATTCCACATATCTGTTTCAAGGTGCCAACAGGTGGTGGAAAAACATTACTCGCAGCATCCGCTTTGGAGCGGCTCCATCGGCAGCGCGGGCTAACGCTGTGGATCGTTCCATCTAAAGCGATCTACGCACAGACCAAAGCCGCTTTGTGGGACAAACAACATCCCTATCGTAAAATGTTAGAACGTGCAAGTGCCGGGCAAGTCAAAATGCTCGAAAAGGATGATACCTTCAACAGAGGCGATATAGCAAATTACCTCTGCGTCATGCTCCTCATGCTACCCGCCGCGAATCGACAAGAGGGCAAGGAATTCCTCCGAATGTTTAGAGATACCGGAAAGTATCCCAGTTTTTTCCCCGATAGCGACGATGTCCTTGGCGATGCACGCATGCGAAATGAATATCCCGATCTGGAGTGTCATAAAAATACTGGATTTGTCAAGCAGAGCCTGTTTAACGTCTTCAAAATGCTCCGTCCTGTAGTCGTTTTAGACGAGGCACACAAAGCCTATGGTGCCAGCAAACGAGAATCCAATGAAGAATTCGCACGCTCCATTAATCGACTCAACCCTCGAACCGTAATAGAACTCTCCGCCACCCCGAATCACGGCATCAGCAACCTGCTCGTTGATATAGACGGAATCGACCTCAAAAAAGAAGAAATGATTAAGTTGCCTATTCAAGTGAGATCCTCCAAACAGAAGAACGCAGGATCAACCACATGGCGCGATAATTGGCAATACACACTACAGCAAGCTGTTGATGAACTCAATCGGCTTGATACTGAGGCAAAGGCATTTGAAAGCACGACAGACCGCTACATTCGACCTATCGCCGTTGTCCGAGTTGAGCGAACAGGTAGCGATCAGAGAGATCAAGAACGAATCCACGCCGAAGATGCCCGTGACTATCTTAAACGCTTAGGTGTTCCACCCGAGGCCATCCGGGTCAAATCCGCCGAAAACGATGAACTCGCTGGAGAAAACCTGCTTTCCAAAACGTCACAGGTCCGCTGGATCATCACGAAATCCGCACTCATGGAAGGATGGGACTGCCCCTTCGCTTATTTGTTGGTCATGCTCGACAATACACAGGCACAAAAAGCCCTTACACAACTTGTAGGACGCGTCATGCGACAACCCCACGCACAACTCACAGATAGAGAAGCTCTCAATCAGTGTTATGTCTATTGCAATAATACCGATGTTGCTGTCGCCGTCAAGCAAATCAAAAATGGGCTAGAATCCGAAGGACTCACAGGTTTAGATGATCAAGTCATCGGCGCATCTGATACAACAGAAACCGAGGAACTCCGCACACAAGACATGGAACGCCGATATAAATTTCGATCTCAGGTTATCTATTTACCTATGGTCCTCCATAAAAATGAAGACGACTGGAGCCAACTCAATTATCAGGCACATATCCTACCGCATATAAAATGGTCCGAGATCCAGGCTCCAAATCCGAATGCCTCCGCAGCCGAAAGTATGATTTGGCAATCGGCGGTAGTTAACATCGGGGACGCGCCACTCGTTTACCATGATGACCAACAACCCTATATTAACAAAACAACCAGTATCTCAGATTTCGCACGCCGTCTCTCAGACCTTCTACCCAATTCATGGCAAGCCGCTCGCATCGCAACACAGTTGCGCGAGAACCTTAAACAAGACGGTAAAACCGAAGAAAATATCTACGATAGACGTTCTTATCTCGTCCACATATTACGAGAACATGTAAAACGTGAAGTTGAACACCAGGCAGAGCAGATCTTTCGTAGCAAATTGAAGTATGGTGAAATCAAATTCGACTTAGAGGCGAAAGAACCTAATTACAAACTTCGCGAGAGCTATGAAATCGAAGTTCGAGCCAACGATAAACCGCTCGCAAATTATGGTAAATCCGTGCAGCTTAGCCTCTTTGAACCAGTGTTTGAACAACACTTTGATAACGAATTAGAAACCAACTTTGCCTATTATCTCGACGAACAGAAGGCAATGCAATGGTGGCATCGAATCGCAGCACGTCAACGCGGTGAGTACTACGTCCAGGGCTGGAAACAACAACGCATTTACCCCGATTTCGTCGCAATGACAAATGAAGTTAAAGGAATAACACGTGTGTTACTATTCGACACAAAAGGCGATCAGCTCGAAGGCAACCCCGATACCGAGTATAAGGAAAAGGTTTTGAAAACCCTTGAAGAAAAATTCAACAGCGCAGGCACAATGCGGGTACATGATGGAACAGCGCGCGAAGGTGTCTTCGATCTCGTATTCAGCGAGGAGAAATTTCCAGAAGTAGGTGCCAAGATAAACGGAGACGAATAATTACCTAGGAAGCGACGTTTTCTCGTAAATCCCTCTGCAAAACGCCCTATAAGGAACACAATAATGCTTAGCCTTAGTAAACCGGTATTAGCCAGATGCGATAACCGAAGTGTTATAGCAAGGAAGCATCCATCAAGTGGTGATCCAGAGGAATGGTTAGCGGATACCTACCTAAAGCCTTATAACCTTTTCGGATTAACATTTGATTTTTATGTAGATTGGAATAACCGTTCAATCCCAAATGAACTGTGGATAAAGCGAATTGTAAACAACGATTACACGCCGTGGCCCATGAAAAATGCCGGTGATGTCCCAAGTGAAATATATCGATGTGACGGAGAAAAAAAGGTTCGGCAGCTTTGCAGATTCGCTCATACACACAATTTTACTTGCCATTATTTTTTATTCAAGGAATCCCTTCATTTATTCGCTCGCCGAGAGCATGTTGTAGAAGTAGGATTTGATGGCAATGGTACTGTTGTACATATTCGCAAAGTTAATCTACCTAACTTAAAGGATCGCATCCGGCAACTCAGAGGCGGACCATTTTCTACCAAAAAAACGTTAAATTATGGACAAACAGCCTTGGATTGTTATTTGTATCATAATACAGATGCGATGTTGCCAGGCGATGCGGATTTAGTGTTGGTAGATTCTAACTATACACCGCGTGCGATTGTCGAATTCAAGAAGGACACTATCGGTGCTCCTATTTCCGATGAAACCCTCTCAAAATATTACCGAAGCGACCCGTACAAATACGACAGTTTTTCTTATTTCAGGGATCGCTTTACCAACGACTCAAGCACACTTCCTATTGTTGTGCTCTATTATTCGGTTAAACCAGCTACTCGCCAAGTGAAGTTAGAACGTATTGAAGGTACAGCGAGAAAACTAAGAGCAACAAACTCGAAACTCGTTCCGCTTCCTAATGCTCGCAATGCTCAGTCTTGCAGAGATTTCGTTGCTTCATTGATAGAGATGATGTGAAAAAGGGCGGGAGTTAGTTTTCCCGCCCTTTTGGCTGCTAATCCATTCACTTCCCAACCAAATACCCAATAATGACGTTTCCATTGCCATCGTCTTTCTCGTCGTTATAAGTGAAAACGTCCCGGCGATCGGAGTTATCGAAAACGTGCTGATCTACGAGAAAAAGGGTGAAGGGTTCTGGATCGGGTATCCCCTCAACGTGTGCAATCTCCTCGAGGATAGGGACCTGCAAGCATTGGTAAGAAGTGCCGAATTCGATATGTCGGCTTCCAATCCTTTTTTGCGTCCACCGCACGATTGCAGGCTCAGGAGTGGGTTCGAGGTATAGGCGTTCCGTTCCGAGTGTCAAGATGATAGGGGTGTGAGTCAAGTTTCTAATTCGCATTGTGTTCCGGGACGGTCGCCCGTCCCGTCCTCAGTATGTTAGGAATAGAGTTCGCGCACAAAAACGAGACTGCCGGCTTCATAGAAGGTGTAGTGGACCTTCTTTGACAGGATCCCGTCCTTGCACGGCTTGCAGAGTTGAACAACGAAGGTTCTGGGTCTGCCGAGGTTATCTGTTCCTACGCCTCGATATTCCTGTGTGTCGCGGGAGTCGCACTCGCGGACACAACATTGTTGTTTCTGAGTTTCCATTGAAAGGGTTCCCTCCTAAAAGACGACGTAAGCGATCCAGCCGACAATGCCGCTCGCGATGAGACAAGCAATCTCGCCAAGGATTTCAAGCACAGGGGTTTTGGGATTGGTGCGGGATGTGGGGGTTGATGGGTTGGCAGGCTCAAGTAGACTACCGGGGATACGTTTGATGTGAAGTTTCCGCATTTTTGACTTATATGCACCGATGCGGTATAATTGCAAACGGCGCAATCCTCCTTAGTTAGCGTTAGGGTAGATTTGTTGTCACTGGCGGTGTTGGCGCACCGCCTTTTCTTTTTTAAGGTTATAGGTGGTAGGTGAAGAGAAGTTTGGTAACGGGAAACCTCTTAACTTATAACTTCTTAACTTATAACTTACAACTTTCTCAACTCCGTCGGGGTTTGACTCGGAAGTTCCGCTCTCCCTCGTAGTTGAGGGTTTTCAGAACCTCTTCCCACTTCTCACGTTCTGCCCATCGATGGACGTTCCGCTCGCTTGTATTCAGTAGTTTGCCGATCTCTTTCGCGTCGCGGGTGTGCGTTGCGAAGAGTCCAGCGGCTACGGTGACGAGAATGTCTGTCTCGGCTTTACTGCGTTTTGGCATGTGCTACTTCCTTTCTTTTTTTCTGCAGTTTGTAGTCTAACTGCTCTTGCATACGCGTCCACCCAGATTGAGGGGCATTCGATAGAAAGTGAGACACAATCTGTAGAATACCCTTGCGGGTTTTGTTACTATATCCACCTGCCCAACTCGGTGGGGTTATCGAAAGCCCTGTTGTTGCTTCGTAGGCATTCCATCTCTGACTGTGTTTGACCAAGACAACCTGCAAGCCTCTGAAGATACGGTTGTCTAATCCTTCCACGCTGTAGCCTTGGGTTTCCTCGTCATTGATGGTGAGTGTTGTTCGCTTGAATGTTAACATCTGATATTCCTTTTTTGTGTGGGCGTATCAGTGTAAAAGTTCTGGGAACGCCCACTTACTGCTGTGCTCGCTACGATACCGAAAACCTCTCGCTACGGGTATCGCCCGCAATGCCCGCCGTGTTCAGGCGGTGCCCAGTGGCGGCTTTGCGCAGGCAATGTCCGCCACATTCTTCTGATGCTACAAGTTTCGCTAACAATTGGATCGCGTCTTGATACTCCAATTTGGATATGTTCTTCACGCCCTGTGCTATGAGTAGATGCCGGACTTTCGCGAGGTTCTGTCTTTCCACTGCGCGCATTTCTCCTTTGGAGGGGTATTTGCGTAGGTAAAAGTTGAGGATCATGATGCCCTCGCTGTGTGTTTCAGTTTCCAAGCCGAATTCTGATAGATCCACTCCACCGCATCACCGAGATTGGTAATAGCGTTGGGGATCGGACGGGTAAGAGTGAAGGCACTATCAACGATGTTGACAGAATACCGACCTTGATTGAAGTTGAGCCACGCGACGACGGGGCATCGTTGCGAACGGTATGTCTTGTTGCGCTCGTCGAGGAATATGCCGCTGTTCACCCGTAAAGATTGCCATCCCAATCCGTGAATCTCACCATCTGCGCCTACATTCGAGACTTCCGGCGAGGCGTGTTTCGCTTCAAAACGCTCCTTCGCGGCTTTATCTACAAAAACGACCCAGACGGGTTTTTTACCCTGCAGACCGAGTTGGTCCGCAGGGTATTTTGCTGGGGCGTACTGGCGACGAAGTTCTGCCCGTTTCCCTTCCTCGCGCCACGCGTCCCAGAATTCTGGGGTGGCGATGGCGTAATTCTCATCATTGAATTTGAGGTTGAAAGCGGTTCTGATTTTATGTTGCCGTTCTTGTTCTCGTGCGCGGTAATACATGAAAAGCGGTTGTCTACTCATGATGCACCACCTTTGCTGAGGATTGCGTCCACTTCAACAAGTAGGGATTTCAGATGGTTTTCCTGATTTTCAATGAGTTGAAAGGTGTGTTGATCGAACCTGTTCAGCCGATACGCCAAACACCCTTGCTGGTAGAGGAACCGGAGCGCATCGAGCAGTGTATTATGGTTGAACTTCATTTTGTAGTGTGCCGTCGCGACGAACAGAATCTCGTCGATAATGAGCCAACCGGTGTGATCTTCCGAAGCTACCATCCACTTCAGGACTTCGAAGAGAGTAGGTTCCGTGTCGGTATTCAGGGAGCTCGGATTGCGAGTCATTTTGGGTTTCGTAACCTGCTTTTCTCGTGCGAAGCGGGAGGAAACAGATTCGCGAGGGGACTTGATATGGCGGTTTGGAAATCCGCCACGTGCGTTTATCTCGATCTGCCGTTCGCCGCCGGCACCGAGGAGGGTGACCGTGACTTTTTTCAAAAATCTTGACATTCTAAAATACATTGTGCTATCCTAACTATATATATAGCACAATCTCCTTTTGGTTGTTAGGGGTTAGTGTGATGGAAGGGTGGTTGCAGCCACCCTTTTCTATGATGAGGTTCGCTTCTTCTTTGCCTCGTTCTGATAGATGTTCCTCAATATTAACGTTGGTTCGTGCTTCGTAAAACGCCTTAACTTCAGGGGTATGATATAACCACTCGTCTCTGTGTGCCGCACCTTGAAAGTCATGATGCCTGATTTGGTATTCAAGCGACAACATATCATTCTCGCTTTTACATTCAATCAAACCGACAATTTTTGGGTCTGGCGTTTGATTTCTGTAGGATACCCAGCGACTGCCCAAGTTGAAGGTTCTACCGAAAGTCACAAACTTGCTATCTGCTTCGGGTGTAATGAAATACACATAATACTTTTTCATTGGATGTCTCACGTCTCATGATTATCGCCGCCACGGTGTGAAGTTGAGTATGAGTTGTTCCGAGGGTGTGTCGATCGGAAGCCTCGGAGCCGTGCTTTCATCTGACAGGAGTTCGACACTATTGAGGGTGACAGATTTTTCTCCGATGCGCTGACTGGAGTGTTCATCGAGGAGAAAAGTATAAAGCCGAAACGGATAGACATTGGAGTGGCGTACCCAGCTGGGATAGCCACTTAGCACAATATCACCGCCGGTGGTTGGATAGAGGAAAAAGGATTTTTTCATGGCATATTTCCTTTTAAGCGGAAGGTATGCTGCCCGGATTGGTTCCGCTTGTGTTCGATGTGTCCCGCGTGCCACAACGGACGGAGCAGATCGAGGAGTGACGTGGTGTCGATTTTGTAGTTGAAGTGCCGGGTAGCAACGACGACGATTTCATCTTCAGTGAGCCAGTCGCCGAAAGTGGCGCATTCTGTCATTTTTTCAAGGACGACGAGAATGGCGGTAGGGAAGTTAACTTCTGTGAGTTCGGGTTCCGGTTTTTCTATCGGCGTTTTGTCGACGGGAACCGTCCAGGACATTCCCCATTCCGGTGCCGGTGTTTTACTACCACATCCGCCCCAGGGACGGATGGTATTGCATTTCCAGCACTTTTCCCACAGTTGCTGTTCGTGGGGTTTGACCTCGTCCGCTTTTGGGGGTGGGATCGGTGAGCCGCATTTGGTGTAGGCATCACCATTTGGTGAGAGCCATACCCATTTGCCTTCGTGCCAGTGTGGCGCGCCAAATCCGGGGTGTTTCCGCCACGCTTCCGCAAGCCTTTCAGCGGTTGGAACTTTTTTATCGTTCACTGTAAATTCCTTTTTGGGTTGACAACGGCAGGCATTTCACGGTAGGATTTAAATACCAAGCCGAGTTGATCCTTGGATTTTGGTTCGGGGGGCATTGCAGTGCCCCTCATATTGTTCTATATAGTTTAACATATACCTGTATTTATTGTCAAGTAAAAAACGCAAAAAAGCACATTTTTTGCCGAAATTCGCTAATTTTTTTGGAAAATACTCAATTTTTTTTGAGTAAAGCCGTGAAATTAGAAGGAAATTAGGGCAAATTCCGGGAAAAATCGCCAGAAAACGCGCGATACGGTAAGCAACTGGCGGATTATAGGTGTAAGGATTACTTGACGTATTCTGATAATTTCTACTTTGTTCCGCGCCCAATGCCCAAACCCAGCTGAGACTGAACCGGAAACCGCCGCGTAACATAGTGGAGCGGCGACCAGAAGCCCATGCAAGCGAACGCGCCCAACCGACGATGACCCAGACCCAGCTGAGACCGAACCGAAAACCGCCCACCCCCAAACGTGCTACACTTGATTAAACTCTTTTCCAATATCTACATTTACGCGGAATCGCTGACCTCAAAAATCAACCCAACTGCCTGAAATGCCTTAATGGGAGGCAGACACGTTACCTTGCGGTTATGCTTGTGTATGTTCTGCCAACGGATTTGGCGTAATCGCCAACCCGTACCAATTCTGCTAAAAACTGCGACAACAGTTAAGCGACCGATGGCATTGTGTATAGGGAGGCGGGGCGTGTGCGTTTATAGAAAATCTGCGGGCATGTACTGATACCGAATTGGGTATTTTGAGAAGATGCATAGCGAAGGCAGCGCGCACAAAGGCGAAGCGGCACAGGGTCAGACGCCGGGTGATGACCGCAACCGTTGTCAATTGCCAAGTGAAATGCAGTGCAAGTGACTTACGGGTGCGTGCGCATCACGCAAGTCTGACACCCCCGCCTGCGCCGGACGACTGCGCCTGCCGTAGCGGGGAGGAACGAAAAGCGTTGTTTTGTGGATGCCCGCAACCGATCGCTCTGCGACTGCACACGCCAACGGGGGTTGTGGGTGGGCAATACCAAGAGCGATTGTAGTGTTAAGTACGTTTCTTTTGAGTAAGGCTGTAGATTGAGGGATAGGCTGTGCGTGCGCGTATCTTCAAAAGTTGCTGGCGTGGTGAGGGTAAGGTTTTGCGTGTGTGTCTCGAAAACGGAGAGTAGGCAGCGCGGGTAATCGGTTTTTGCGGTATGCCTGTGCCTGTGCTCGTCCGTCGAGCGACCGTTTTTGAGGCAATGTGCGGCAAGGTGGAGCGACTTGTGACGTGCGGGTGCGTGCGTGGCTCTGCACGCCGAAGAGCGGCAATTTGCCTTTCCTGCTTGCAGGCAATATGCAAACGGAGGGGACAACGGCATGCCGCACCCGCTGTCACAACAAAGCCCACCTCGCACTCTGCCGTTTCCTTGCTCGACTGACGAGGACACAGCACACAGCAGACCTGCTAAGAACCGCTCGCCTGCCGGAACGGAAAGATAGAGATGTGTTGTATGGAAAGGAAAAGCCAGCATTCCGACAGTTGCGCACAGGCACAGGGGTTAGCGGGTGGGTGTATTCGTATGTATAGGGGGTGCGGCGTGATTTGTGATGGGGGGTCTCTGTTAGGGCGAGTGCAGTTGACAAGGTTACTACCGAAGCACAACTGCACGAAAGTAGGGGCGTGCGGGCAATGCGGGTATGCGGCGGCACAACCCGCTTTGCCAAGCGACACGGATTCTAACGCTTGGCGTGTCTTTGCTTTTCTCTTTTGTGAGGGGACGTTAGATGTAAAGCAAGCGAAGGGTGCGCGCCGGGCAAGTTCCGCCTGCGAAGTTGACAGCGACGGTTAGCGAAGTGTGCCGGTAGTGGAGCTTTTTGGAGCGGACGGCGACGAGCATCCGTGCAGGCACGAGCATAGCGGACTGCCCAAAGGTCGACCGAGCGTAGTAGCGACGGGCGGGCGGTGTGGGTGATGCGGCGGCACAACCCACTGCGCCACGCCATCAAGCGGATAATGAGATGAGATGTCCCTGTAACGCTTGCGCTGTCTTATCTTCTAAAGCGAAGCGTACCCAGAACCAAAAGTGAGCGTAGCGAACGCACCTACACCCTAAAGTGGAGCGCAGCGGAACGTACTGACAACTGATAACTATTCCTCGTAAACCAGGAGTGTGACAATCCATGTGAACACGCCGACGAGAAAGGGTTGGCTGCTGCAGGAATGGATCTGTGTTTCGCCTTCCCGTTGGATCGGATCTTGCCAGTCTTGCCACTGGAGGATTTTGAACGGAACAAAGTAGAAATCGAGGCATTTTAGGAATTCGGGAGTATTGGGATTTTCGACGAGTGTGATGGCGTGTTGCCGCGCTTCTGCAATGTCGGAAGCTGGAAAGACTTCGCGATGGAGGCAACTTGAAAATCGGACGTTTGGGTGGTCAGGCGGGATTTTCGGGGCGGTGATGATGCCGACGCGCTTTACGGAAATATCTGCCGTGTAGTGTTTCATGGATCCTTCTATCTTTCGCCCCAAACGGCTTTATGAGTTTGGATGGATGCTTCTTCGGAGATACCGAGGGCTTCTCGTTCTTTTTGAGAAAGCCTGAAGGGTGTTATATGCTTTTTGTAAAACTCAGTGAAGTGTGTCGTGATGAGATGCGAAAAGTCGTAGGGCAGCCCGGTGATAATTTCCCGAGTATCCCACATCCCGATGAGGTGTCCCATGTTCTGGAATTGGAAGCCGCAGTATCGGGAACCGCCATGAATTTCGTAGTTTTCGTGGCGTTGGAAGTCGAACCATTTCCAGGTCCAGTAGATTTGGACATTGCCCTCCGGGTAAAGCGCGCCGACAAAGGTTGTCGTGCTTTGGAAGTTGCGTCCGTGGATGGGGGTTCGGAATTTGTTTTCGTTTCGGAGTTGGATTTTATTCATATCAGTTAAAGAAGTTCTTGGTGAATAGAAGTGTTTAAGAACGACTCCTTTTAAACAGAGTCTATGTCTCTTTTCCGTCCTTCTTGGTTTCCTTTCATGTTTTCTTTCTTTTTTAACCGCTTTACCCGCTTCCTTTCTTTTTTTCTGTCTCCCACTGATTTCCGTTCATGTATAGTTTTCGGTGATTCTTATACATGTCGGTGTTGATATCTATAGTTTGCATACATATCTATTTTGTAGTACTCACACCTTCCCAAAGGTTTTCAAATTGAGGTGAAACAGATTTTTAGGGGATTGCCCGTGTTTTCTTGCGCCGATATAGAGGTGCCCGTGTGGGTCTTTTGATAGAAAGACCTCGTGGGTCCTCCAGCGTGTGAACCGATAATAGAATAGATAGAAGAGCCCTTTAATTTTCAAAAGAACCTTCATTGTCTTTTCCTTTATTTCACGAGGACGACGTTTGTTGTAAACGCTCGGCACTTTGTTCTCCTGGAGCGGCATCGTCAAGAACGCTCTCAACGATGTTGGCAACCTCATCACCCCAAATGCCCCTAATTACAAAGATGACGGCTTCCGGATGCCCTCCGTTCTGTCTGAGCAATTGGGCGTATCGGCGAGCGTCCTGTAATCGGATCTGTAGGATTTGCTGAGGTGTTAGGTTTGTCATTTATCAGTTCATATTGATGTTGAGTTGCGCCCCCCTCAATTCATTCATTGCGCTGTTGAATTCCTTTTTAGTGCCGAACTGCATATTACAGAGTCGAGGAGACGCAGCCCGGATGTAGTTTGACTCGATCATGACGGAATCCC
This sequence comes from Candidatus Poribacteria bacterium, assembly GCA_965232115.1. GTDB lineage: Bacteria > Poribacteria > WGA-4E > WGA-4E > WGA-3G > WGA-3G. Next base: position 45,892 of record CBDDPD010000001.1, on the reverse strand, counting down.
CGAGGTTATGGGCGTGCTGCTCGGTCTTAAGCAGATAGAGGGCGACGAGTGCTTCGGTGCCGAGGTGCTGCCATTCCGCTGCCCACGCCGCGAAATAAGTATTCACTTCACGCGCACTGTAGTGCAGGATGGAGGTGTCAAGGTGCCAATTCGGTTCAACTTCATTGAAGAAGTAAGCGGCGACGTTTTTGTTCTGCTTCTGATAGTCCTCACCATAGACGGCGGTATTAGCGTCGTGTAGCCATTTGGCGCGTGTGGATGCGTCTACAAGGTACTCTCTGATTTTTTTCGGTGAATCGTCAGAATAGGGAAGTAACGGCTCAGACATCCGAACCCAGGTATCTTTTAAATGGATGTTGTTCGTGGGCTGGAAACTGTAATCGGCGACTGCCCAGTTATAGGTGTGTCGCAGGACGTGTCCGAGGGGGAGTTTGATGTCGGCACCTTGGGATTTACCGATACCGCGAAACGCCCAGTAGTTGATGTCAAGGAGGCAAACGGAATCGTACCTGTAACCGTACGTCCCAAAGAGAATCAGCGGTTTTCTGTCCTCGTCTCTAACGGTGATAGTGCCTGGGGGTAGATCGAATTTTTTGAGCGCAGTTCTGATGCGGTCGCGAAGCTCGTCCTCACACACGACGTAGAGATGCACGCCCTTCATGATAAGATCGGTGTTATTGATGAGACCCGCGAGCGTCCAAGGGAGCATCTTCTCCTGCCAATCGATGTCAGCGGCGTTGATCTCGATAACGAGTGCGGTGTGGGAACTGCGGATGTGTGGGATCTGGTACTCAAGCGGGCATTCGGGCAGTTGTGTGCGTAAGTCGTTCAATGTGTTGTTTCCTTCTCGATATCGGGAATGAGGTGGCTAAGGTGATTCACGCAAGCGAATTTGAGTTCTTGGAATTGCTCGGGTGTCAGATCTCGGACATCAAACGTCTCCAGCGAGGTAGGATTTTCAAGTTTCAGTTGCCCAATCACGTTCCCGACAGCGAGGGCAGTTTGGGTGAGGCGTGCGTCTTTATTTGCGTGTGCTTGCTTCTTTGCGATATGTGCTTCGACTGTCCCCGGTAATACAGGTTCGTATTCTTCGGGGAGTCCCATTCTATTCTTAACCACTTTGATACCTCCGTTATAGGGTAGTTGGTTCGCTCACTGCGTTCGCTTTTGGTTATAAGTTATAAGTTAAGAGATTATAGGTTAAGAGCATCTTCACCAACAACCTACCACTTATAGTAGATTCCGTAATTACTTTTACACAGGACTCGGTGCGGTTGCAAACCGCACCTACCGACGGATGTGCAGATATTTTCGGGTTTTACTATAAAGGGTGCGTAGCACCCGAACCTACCACCTACAACCAACCACTCATCAATATTTTCGGAAGAATAAGTCCAGCTGCCTATCAACCGCGCGCCGGATAATATTTTTTACGGAAGCCCCCTTTGCCCGTGCCATTTCCCTGATTTTTCTCAGTTGTTCCGGCGTAAAAAGTTTGCGTTCCTCTTTGGCTGCTTCGCGTTCTGCGTACTCGTCGAGAGCACGCCGGACGATTTCAGATTTCAGCAAACCGGTTTTTTCGTGCTGTTCATCGATCCACTCCATCTGGGAGGGGGTAATCGTAAATGTTGTTCGTTCAAGTTTTGGCATGGGTGTGTGTTCTCCGTAGGTAGAGCGGGGGGTTATGATGAATTACTGATTTTATACAACATTAGTTTATCATAAGTAAGAGATAATTTCAAGAAGTTATCAGTACGTTCCGCGCAACCCGTACCCACACCCTCTTTGAAAGAAAACCCGTACCCACACCGATTGTATTGTTTATTTATTGTAAATCCGCATCTCGGTGTGTTGAATGTGCTTTAAGGGGTTGCGTTCGGCAAGATATACTATTCATCAAAGACCTATCCATCGGGTGAACCAATTGTTCCGACGAAGCTTCGCCAGTTAACAAAGCGATAAAAACGTTTGCGAAACCGCTGCAAAACGTTTGCGAAACCCTTATGAAACGCTTGCGAAAACCCTGCAAAACGTTGCGAAAACGTTTGCGAAACCTCTGCAAATTTGGAAAAACCTATGTCAAAACGCACAGTAAAACCCGAAACCAAAGCAGATATTTTGAAGTACCTTGAAGGCGGTGAAAAGACAACCGCTGCAATTAAGAATACCGTCTCAGGCGGGGACAGGACGATAGATACGTGCCTTTCGGAACTCAAGGAAGCGGGTAAGATCGTTAGCAGAAAACAGGGTCTATATGCCTTACCGGCGTCCGCAGTCGGGGTGCCAGAGATGCCGGCGGCGGTGGAAAATTCGCGCGGAGAGGCTGAAAATACAGAAACAATTAACAAGATGTTAAATCTCTTTGACGAATGCTTTGACGATTTGAAGGTCAAAATCAAAAGCGATTTGCTATCTGCGGCGACAGTAGAGGAGACGATAAATCTGATCAAAAGTCTACGGTGGTTGGGTGCGACGGTCGATCAGTTAATGAAGCGGTGGTATCTGGTGCATCGGGGTTACGACAACAATACGCGTCAAGCGGTAGAAGATGCGAAGCAAAAGACGGAGCATCGAGAGCAGCAAGCCCTGGAGCGTCTGCCGCCAGCGGAACAGTTGGAAGTGGTCGGAGATTACGATGTGGAGATGCATAAACTTTTAGCGTCGCTCCCGGAAGCCGTAGAGAAAGAGGTCGCTGTTTGATGTATGCGAAGGAAACCGGTTAACCGATTTAGAAAAGGAGGCTTTCGGGTCTATGGCGGCATGTGGGAGTTGTGGGCATCGCAGGCGAGCGTGAAAGTTGCTGGGGGTACGTACGACGCTGGCAAGACGTATAGTCTGTGCGCTTACATGCATACGCTGGCAAAAAGGTATGCGGGTGCGCGAATGACGTTTGTGCACCGGAGTCTGAACCGAGTCTATAGAAACATCATTCCGACGTACGAGAAATATCTCGGTTATACACCGACGGGTCGGGATGCTCCGAATCCGACGTTTGTCACTCGGTATGGCGGTGAAAAGCCTGAGTTTTTTGAGTATCTGAATGGCACGCGCATCTACGTAAACGGGCTGGATCAGCCATCGAACCTGCTATCGGACTTTTTTGATGCAGCCTTTGTCAACCAGTGTGAGCTGCTCCCTTTCGAGGCATGGGACGAATTGACGGCGCGTGTGAGCGAACGTGCGGGTGTCATGCCGATTGCGATGTTGGTAGGCGATTGCAACCCGAACGCCCCACATCACTGGATCCGTCAGCAGACGAAGGACGACAAACTGAAGTACTTCCGGATGTCGTTTCTGGACAACCCTGAAATTATCGAGCAGGGGTCAGATCGACTGAAGGATTTCAAAATTGCGTTCGAGAACAATCCAGATCCGAAGTTGCTGGATAAGATCATAGATCTGTTCACCGAGGGGGGCTTACGGCGTGTTGAGAAACTCAAGAATCTTGACGGTTTACGGTTCAAGCGCGGCTTTCTCGGACACTGGGCATCGGGTGAAGGGTTAGTCTTTGAAGAGTTTGAACCCGAAACGCACATCGTTGACACGACGATTATGCCGAACTGGAAACGGTATCTGAGCGTTGACTGGGGGTTTCGGAATCCTGCAAGCGTTATCTGGTGGGCACTGAGTCCTGACGATCGGCTTTATGCCTATAAGGAGATTTACAAGACGCGGTTAACAAAACCGGAGTTGATACAACTCATCAAGGATAACTGTGATCGTCGTTATGATCGGATTCACTATGCGGCGGTAGACGCTGCCGACCAAGACGGTGTTGAGCAGCTCCGTCAAGCAGGTTTCCGAGTAAAGGAGCCGAAAAAGGACAGAGTTGCGCAGATTGATGGCGTCAAGGAACGGCTGAAGAAAGACCCAAGCGGTGAACCCGCGATTTTCTTTTTACGGGATCGGCTGGTACATCCGCCAGATGAGGACCTGAAAGACGATTACCGCCCTGTCGAGGTTACAGATGAATTTTTGAGTTTGAGTTATGCCGAGAAGTTGAAGGGAACCCGCAGGGACGATGAGGAGGTTGTCGGTGACAATCACGGTGTGGATGGCATGAGTTATCTGGTACAGAGTTTAAAGGGAGCGCGCGGCATTGGGAGCGGGCGGGTTATCCATGGCTCGGTGAAGATGCGGTGAGGGGTTGTCAGTTATAAGGTGTAGGGTGTCGGTTAAGAGATTTTGGTCGATAAACGCCTCTGACCCAGAACCCACTCCCCTTTATAGTAGATTCCGTAATTACTTTTACACAGAATTCAGTGCGAGAAACACCCAAGCAAAAACACCGCACCTACCGACGGGTGTGCAGATATTTTCGGGTTTTACTATAAGAGGTAAAGATGAAATCACAGCAACTGCAAACGACGACTGAAAAAGGACACGAACTAATCACAGTTTCTCATGAACCTGCAGCGAACACTGAGCACCTTCAACAAACGGCTTTTCGGTAGGGATCCAAGAGCGGTCGCACGGTTACGGAACACACGGGCATTGGCTGGCGGACGCGTCTCGATGCAGGATCCGCATCGGCAGCAGACGATGTACCATGTGGCACCCCCGGAGCGGTCCCGAAGTGTCTGGCAGTTGAAAAACTGGACAGAAGAGGCGCTGCTCCATCTACCGGTGGATCAGTTCATGAAGGTCGTGACGAGTATTAGCCCGGAGGTCAATAAAGCCTACACGGACTTCCTGCGGACTGCGAATGAATCTTGGGGGTATCAGGTGAAGCCGAAGGGTGCCACGCCGATCATTGACGATTTCTTTTCGAGGCTTGAGGCGAAACACCATGACCCGGATGTGTTGATTGATAGAGTTTTTGCCGGCATTTACAAAGGCGGTGCGATCTTTTGGGAGTTGGAACTCAACGAAACGGCGGACATGGCGATGGACATCGCTGTGATGGATCCGTATGTGGCGCGTTTCACCCGAATGGGAAATGACTGGCACTTGGGTCAGTGGCAGAACGGGAAATGGGTATCGTTACATGACGATCCGACGGTGATGTATGTGCCGTTCAATGCGGGACCGAATGAACCGTTTGGCAGGTCTATGTTGGAATCGGCACCCTTGGACGTGATTCGGATGCTCGGCGTGATGAATGATTTTCGGAGGGTACTGGAGTCCCAAGGGTGGGCACGCCCTGATTTTGAGGTTGACACTGAGCGTCTCAAAGACTTCATGCCGCCTGAGGTTGTCGGGGATGTGGACGCTGAAGACGCGTTTATCCAGGATTTCCTGATTGGCATCAACCAGATGTACTCGAATCTGAAACCCAATGAAGGGTATAGCCACTTGGACCTCGTGACGGTGAACATGCCGAAAGGGGGTCAGATGCAGACCTCGTTCTTCGGGCTCGTCGATGGGCTGATGCGGTTATACGACCGTCGGGTCGGACGGGGGACGGGTTCCACGCCGATTAAGCAGCACAGTAATGAAAATCAATCTGAAACGCACGCGGTCGAACAGAGACGAGATTACAGGATCAACATATCCAGTATTCAATCTACGGTAGCAGGCGTATTCTCAACGCTCCTCGGGTATGTGCTACGGGCTGAGGGACGGCAAGGGAAGGTGGCTTTCTATTTTGAGAACACCCCAGATCCCATGGATGTCAAAGCCATTGCTGAAGCCGAGGGTGTCAAAATTGACAACCTTAAGAAGTTAAAAGAGCTACAAGACATTGACGGCATTGAGGCAGACGTTTACGAGGATGCCGTGGAGAAGTACAAATCCGAAAAGAGCAAGCATTCTGCGGGGCTTCGGGTATATGGCGGTCATCCGGAATCGGTAAGGGCTTTCCTGAGCGATGCGGCGGCACACCCCGCGATGCCATCAAGCGGATGAAAGGAGAATAACAGTGGAAAACCTAAGACTGTTGCCAGTCACGATCGGAACGCGCGAGATGCATTCGGATCTGCCCGAAGAGGATGACGAGAAATATTATATTCGGATCCTGGCGAGCAATTCGGAATTGGACAAACACAACTCCATGATGGACCCCAAGACCACCCTCAAGAATTTCGAGGCAGACGCGAAATCGGAATTAGGGGTGGCATTGAAGGATCATCATGGCGGCTATTCTCGGTCTTTCGGGTACGGGCGTTCTGTGGGTGCAAAACTCGCCGACACGAATGAGTTGTTCATCGACTTTTTCATCCTCAAAGACATGGATTACAACAAGGAATCCAGTTTTCATTTCAGTTCAAGCGAGCAGTTAATTCGTGCGATTGAAAACGGGCTGGTGAACCAAGCGTCTGTTGGGTTCTACGATGCCCGTGAAATTTGTAATATATGTGGGAATCCGATTCGACGGTATTCCTATTGGGATTGGGAACCTGACGATGAAGGGAAGTGTCCCCACAAGATGGGGAAACAGTACAAAAATAAAGACGGCAAGATGGAGACGGCGACCTACACCGTCTATGATGCCCGGCTCAAAGAAATTTCACTCGTTGAGTTTGGGTCTAACCGATACACCTCGATAGAAAAACAACGTTTTTTGGAAGCGGTTTCAGGGGAACCTGAAGCACCTATGAAAAACGTTTTACGAGGTTTTATGGAGGAATTACGCATGACAGATCGCGAGTGGGTGGATAAATTACGGGATGCCCTCAAAGTCCCGACGCTGAAATCGACGGATGACCCCGATGCGGTTGTGAAGGCACTCGAAACCGAGGTAGCGGGGCTTCGCACCACCATTTCAGCGCAGAGAGACGAGATTGCTGACCTCACGACAGCGTCGCAGGATGTGGATACGGCGCGTCAACAGTTCGTTACGACGTTGCGGGATGCACTGGATCTCAAGGATGTCCGCTCGACAGATGACCCGGATACCGTTTTAGAAAACGTGACGGAAGAGGTCACGGGTCTCCGCAGTCAAGTCGAAACCCAGAAAGACGAGATTGCCGACCTACAGGCAGCTGCCAAAGACGGCCAGGCGTATCGCGAGGCGCGCGTTGAAGAGGCGATCAAGCAAGGCAACCGGGCATACGGCGACGACTTTGATGAGGCATACCATCGCGAGTACTACGCTGACATGCCGCTGGAAAAACTCGAAGACCATATCACGCAGAACAAGAAAAAAGGGGATGCGGCGTTACCGGCAGGCAGATCGACGGGTGATGAGCATGAACCGCCCCCAGAGCGAAAGAAGCGGACCCCGCGTCAACGGAAACGGAGATGGCGGTAGTGGTTCTTGGTTTTTGGTTAAGAGGTTTTTGTTTATAGTAAAACCCGAAAATATCTGCGCACCCGTCGGTAGGTGCGGTTTGCAACCGCACCGAGTTCTGTGTAAAAGTAATTACGGAATCTACTATAACACGTGCCTCTTTTAACTTATAACTTATAACCGAAAGTGGAGCGGAGCGGAACGTACCGACAACCCTCAACTGATAACCTTAAAATGGAGGAATGAGAAATGGCTTTGAAAGAACACCCATTTGTGGTAACGACGAGCATCCCGCATGATAAGTCGACCATCAAATACGACATAACGAAGAAGAACCGTAGCACGGCAGTCGGGAGGGTCTATCGTATCAACGACGATGGGCAAGCCGAGTTACCCGCCGATGGCGAGGAATTCGATGGCGTGATCATCGCTGTAGACGACACACAGATCACCGCGGCGTACCTGTTCGGCGGGCTGCGGGTCCCGATTGCGAGTAACAAGACTGTCAAGCGCGGCGATAAACTTGTGGCTGGGCTTGGACCGAGCAATGCCAAAGGGTATGTGAAAGCCGTGAGTGCGCCTGCGGGTTTACCGACGGACCTTGCGAACCTGGAAGCCGCGGATATCGACACGGAAGCGGAGAAGCTAACAGTCCACAACGCCGCGCGGACCCAGATAAACAGTGTTTCGGCAACGGTTGGTGACTTGGTGGATATTGTGAAAGGCAAAGGCTCGGTGCTGGAGTTTGACACGACGCATGCACTTATGGCGTTTCCAGGGTAGTTCTTGGTTGTAGGTTCGGGTTGCGCGGAACGAACGAAAAACCGATAACCCCTTATAACCAACAACGAATAACCAAGAACCCTTAAAAAAGGAGAAAAACAAAATGGCTTTAATGACGACACGAGAGGTCGTAGAAAGGTATGGGAATGCATCGCAGCGTGCCGGGCTTGTCGAGCAAGCGGCGGATGCGGGTATGCCGTTTTCCGCGTATCTCGATTCCCAATACGATCCAGAAAAAGACGGCGAGTTGGGTGCCGATGACGACCGGCGTTCCGGATTTGAGGTGGTGCTTGATGCGTTAGAAATGACCACGGAGTGTAACCCTGCGGCGGGCATTTGGCCGACTCGCACTGAAGACGTGATTGGCGATCCGGGGAAAGAGTTGGCACTCAAAGAGATGTGTCTGAACGCGTATCGGAGTACGGTGTATCGCCCGCAGATCGAAGCGGCGGCACGGAAAGCCGAAAGACGTGCGCGTTGGGAACGCGCTGGCACGTTCCAGGATGTCCACGACACCCCACCCGGCTCCACACTTACCCCTTACTACGATGCGATGGCGCATTGGGACGAAGACGTAGAAGTCGACATCGCCCTTGAGGAACTCACGACGCGTATGGCGGAGACGAGTAAGAAGGACTACCGCGCCACGATCCTGGAGTATGAGGAAGATGCCTTCCGTGAGGAACAGCGGACCCCTGGGGCGGATCCGCCGATGGCGACCTTCGACACCTCTGAACGCCCCATCCAGCCGAAGAAGCGGATGCTGGCCATCCCGTTCACATATGAACACCTCCGGGAAGTCGAGTTCATTGACAAAGCGATGGAACACGTTGAGGAGATCGGTGTCCAGCGGATTATGGCGAAGGTCGATGAAGGGCTTGAGACGGTGTTTCATGGTGCCGGTGGCGACAACCTCGGTGGCACGATCCTCCGGCTTCAGGAATTGGATGCATCGGCGACGGATACCCTGACCCCGAAAGCGTGGCTCGCGCTCCAGAAAAAGTTCAAACGCTCTTATATGTTGACCTCTGCAATCGGCACGGACGAGGATGTTACGGATCTCCAGCTGGCGAAAGTCGCCGGGACGAACGTGATGTTAGTGAACATGAACGAGCGTCCCAACGCCGTCATGAGCGGGTATGGCGGGAATTTCTCTGTGATGAACCAGTTGGCGCAGGGGATTCGGGTCGGCTGGCATGACTACTGTGAGAACCGGATTCAGGCGGGGTCTGGGAACTCAGCGACGAAGCACAATGCTTTTGTCGTGTATGACAAGCGGAAAGCGGTCGAGTACGTTTCCCAGATGAACACGGACATTATTGAGACGACGCGGGATATGCTCAAGCAGGTCGAATACATCGTCTGCTCTGAGATCTGGGGTTGGATTTCCTATCAGCCGAAGAAAGCGATCTACATCGTTGTGATAGGCGAAACGGGTAACAAGACCCTGAAGGTTTTGGAGTAGGTGTCGGTTCGCTCACTGCGTTCACTGCGGTTGTTGGTTCGCTCACTACGTTCGCTTTTGGTTCTTAGTTTTGGGTTAAGAGGTTTTTGTTTATAGTAAAACCCGAAAATATCTGCACACCCGTCGGTAGGTGCGGTTTGCAACCGCACCGAGTTCTGTGTAAAAGTAATTACGGAATCTACTATAACACGTGCCTCTTTTAACTTATAACTTATAACCGAAAGTGGAGCGAAGCGAAACGTACCGACAACCCTTCCCGCGCAGCGGAACGTACCTATAACGGATAACCCCTAAAAACGGAGTTTCAGATGCCTGCGACGATATTGACTTCCCAACATTACGATGCCGTTCGTGGATTGATTGCGCCGGATGTTACTGCAGTGCATATCTCCGATGACTATCTCTCGCAGCAACCCTTTGCCCCGGATGCCGAGCGTCAGGTACGGAAACGACTGAATGCGCTGGGCATTGATGTGGACGCGTTAACGGGTGATGCAGCAGAAGATGCGCTTCTCGCGATAATGCATCAATGTGCCTCGGAGTTGTGTTTGACTGCACCACAAATGATCCGTCAGACGCAACTTCAGGTTGTCACGGAGGTGCAGGCAATCGACTGGAAGGAGAAGCGAGCATTCCATTTGACGAAAGTTGAAGAGAAGGTCGCTGACATTGTGGAGAGCGTCGCGAAGTCCGATAGTGCGTCAAAGAAAGGCACGCGTCGGAAACTCCCGTTTGGTGCTATTGGGACGGAACGACGCGAGGTTGGGGTGCCGAGGTACCCATATCGGCGTGTACCGACCTATAACGATTAAGAAGTAAATCCTCAGCAGTGCCGAACAGGGATAGGGAGTTATGAGATTCAGGATTCCGCCGGAAAGCAAGGAAGAGGTGACAGTGATCCGTCGGTCGTCTTTCGAGCGTGATGGCGAGGAAACGATTGCGGAAGATGTTGTCTGCAGGATTGTGCCGCCGCCGGATTCTGTGAATGCGCGTCGGGATTCTGTTGAGTTGAATTCGGGTGTCCCGATAGAAGCGTCGCACTGGACGGCACTGCTGGAGGTGCCGAACCCAACGATTAAGAAAGGCGATTTTGTCAAGCGTTCCGATGACTCAGAATTGCGGATCGTTGGTGTCCTGACGATGAAAGGTAGCAATGTCATGCAGTTGCAACTTTTACATCGAGGGGTAGCTTAGGAGTTGCTGAGAACACAAGTTTTCATCAACGAAAACAGGTTAGGACTTACGTACTTCCCCTGGTAGAGTGCGGTTTCAAACCGCACCTACCGCGTAGGCATAGGCGTAATTCTGTGATTTTGCGTAAGTCCTAACAGGTATTTCTGTTCAGCGTTGGATGTATCGGGAATGTCTTTGGAGAGGAATTCCTTGCGACGAGGGTCGTAATCCCTACCAGCAATACATCAATATTATAGCATTCTTGACTATTTATGTCAAGGAAAAAAGAGGACGCGGAATATGGTTGACATAAATTTTGAGACGCTTTTGCGAGCAGAGACACTCGTTGAAAAGATCGGAGCACGTCTACAGAATTACACGCCTTTCTGGACAGACTTTGTGATGCCGTTCACCGTCGGCGACATCGACGATATTTTTGAAACCGGCGGTCGCGGTGCGTGGGCACATTTAGATCCGTTATATGCGGCGCGAAAAGCGGTGTCGCATCCCGGGAAAGGGATTCTTCGCCGCGGTGATGTCTACTTTGAGGCGGCAACGTCCTTGAGCCACCCGGGCAACCTCGCTGAGTTTGGACCGACCGAGATGGTGTTGGGTGTCGATGGCACGTATTTCGAGTCTCACTTTGGCGCGAATTACCCAGCGATCCATGAATCGGGGCATGGGGAAGGGAATCTGTCGTCGCGCGCCGTGTATGCGTTGATCGTTGCGGGCGAACGGTTTGAGGAACGGATGGCGCAACTCGGTGAGAAATGGCAGAGCGAGGCAATTGCTGCCGCGGAAAGGAGTTTGAGATAAATGGATTTAACACTCATCACGCAATGGGCGCAGCTTGGATTTGGAAGTATCGTTTCGGGGTTGCTGATCTGGATGGTCGTCAAGTATCTGCCCAGACGCGAAGCTGCACACCAAGAAGCCATCACTTCGCTTTACGAGCAGAGTCAAGAAACCTTGGAAAAAACACAAGAGCGGCATAAATCTGAAATGGCTGCGTATCGCAAAGAGCATGCTGAACGCGAGCGGCAAGCGCATGAAAAAATCATCGAGATCTGTACGCGGCACGACCAACAGGTGCGGGCTGCACTGCGTGAAATTCTGTATGCGGTGTTGCTCCTAAATTCAGATATATCCGAGCCGGAACGTGTGAAAATACGCAGACGGCTGCTTGGAGAGGATTGACGGGTCATGAACAACAAAGAACAAAAAGAGCAAATACAGCAGGCGAAAACAGAACGCAAGATCGCCAAATGGTCCAAGGATCACGATGCAAGCCGGATCATCAATTGGATATTTGGAATCTTCGGGGGTCTGTTAATATTTGTATTTTTATTAGAGGGCTATTCGATAGGCGTTCTTAACAAGGAGCCTGGCACGTATGTAACCCAAGCGTTTTTACTTGCGATTGTTGCATACTTCGCTGGGTACGCCAGTAGCGTGGTGCAAAGCCATTTTTTGAAGAAAGCACAAGCAGAAGCACAAAACGGAAAGGAGACACGCTGATGAAAACCGAAAATGTAGAGGCACTCGTGAAAATAAAATCGGGGTTGCTACACGTGGTAGAAGGTCTCAATGAAATGATGGATCCTCCCAGAGAAGCACCACCTCAGAATGAAGTTATAGAAACAACGCCTGGCATTATAGAAGTCAAGGGTATGGAAGCCGACTGGGTTGTGAGCGGTCTGAAATGGAACGGCAAACACGAGGCACGAGACCAGAAAGCGCTACAGGCTTTCTTGGGTTTCAATCCCAATGATGCAGAGGGCGGGAAGTCTTGGTGCGCAGGGTTCTGGCTGAAAATCTTTGAGGCGCTTGGCTTCGATGTCACAGAATTGAACCTGATGGCAACAAGTTTCAAGACATTCGGATATGAAATAGACACCCTCACGGACGGTGCAATCTGCGTCTTTGAACCCAAAGAAGATGCAGACTTCCCGATCCGCCATGTCGGTGTCGTTGTGGACAACTGCCAGAAACTCTTTGGCGGGAATCAGGGCAACTCTGCCAAACGCAGTAACCTTCAATGGTATTTGGAGAATGCGGAGCTGACGGCGATCCGATGCCCGGACGGATACAAACTCCTTTCCGCATAGGGTGCGAACGTGGGGTCTATTCGTGTTTTCGGGTGAAAACGATAATAACAAAAACGATAATTCACGCAACGACAATAAGGAGAATTTCACAAATGTTTTTCAAGAGATTCTGGATTTTCGCAGCAATGGTAGCGGTGCTCTTGTGTGCGCCGCCTGCATTCAGCAACACAGTGGGCTTCAGTTATTCCCGTGCGGTCGATGATGCGTCGCTCGGCGTTTATGGAGACTCTGAGAAACAGGTAGGTCCCGTTGACTTCGACGTAGAGGCACAGTTGCAGACGGGGGATCTGTATGTCGGCAACGTTGATGTATCCGCGACTTTCAAGCGTATCCGCATTGCATCCGATAACAAGTTACAAGGTGCGACGCTCGCGGGGATTGGACGGCAAAACGTTATGACGGGTTCGGTTGTGTTCCCGTTTCTTGGGAAATATGAAGTGTCGGTCGGGGTGTTCGGGCAGAACGGCAACCCGTTTGACGAGATTTATGAACTGACCGATCCATCGAATCCCAACTCTGCTGAACTCAAAGACGCGGGCATCGCTATCCCGGAAGGCAACCTGTGGGGTATCTCTGTTACCGGTGCCTATGACGTGAAAAACTTTGAAATAGAGGGCAAGGCACTTCTGGATCCAAACAACACCACACATCAAGGGAAAATCGGCATCGGCACGGGGGGTGAACTGTGGGGTGGACTGGGTTGGTCCGCAAAGGTGAAGATCGCGGTACAGTCTCATCAGGACACCGATGCTGCGCGCATCCTTGAGTTTCAGACGGATACGATCATCGGCGTGGACTACCCATTTTAGGGCATGGGGGTGCGGGGTCGCGGTGACGGGGTCAAAAGCAACCTGTCGCTCTGCCGCCAGCAACGAGCCGACCGGTATGCTTGAGAGGTGAGTTCACCCGTCCCGCGCCGTACGACAAAAGGCCCAAGAGCACGAGAGAAAAAGAAATTTCAAGGAAGTCCAGAATGCACCGCCGAGCGCAAATTCTTGATTCACTTTATGAACTATTTGAGCCGCTCAGGGAAGATTCAAAGTCCCGTTACGACGATTCGGAATTTCCTATGCGAGTCCGAACGGTTCAAAAACGTTATCAGCATTGGACAGTTTTGGAGGGTCAGGGGGCTCTGCCCGCCCTACTTTTGAATTTTGACGAGGTGCTACGCAACCGCGAGGGGGGTCCGAATGCGGAGTTTGCGGCGTTAGGCGAGACAGAGGAATATCTCCCGATTGCCCTTGATGTTGTGCTGAAAGAGGTGTCTGTAGACCAGATAGGCGCGTCAAAGTATAAGGGTATATCCGAGACGCTGAAAACGTTTTTGACGAAACCGATGACGGATCAGGTATCGGATGCTATACATACGATCGAAAGGATTATCAAAGGCACGCCAGATTTGGACGTTGCGGGTGTGTGTCAGACGCGAATCGCGGAGGTACACACGAGTGCAGGCAGGATCAGTGCCCTCCAGGGTACGCCCTTTGAAATTGTGAGGCATCGCATTGTCGTGACGCATGTATATCCATCGAATGCCTCTGTGTAAATGGGTGAGTAAACTGATAACTGACAACTATTAATTTGGAGGACAGGAGAATGGCAACAAGACAAATAAAAGCCGAAAATACGTCTATGGTTTTTGGGCGGGGGCCTGACATTACAGATAGGAAGGAACTCGTCAAAAAAGCGAATGGGAAGATACGGGAATATCTTGTGACATCGTGGGAGCACGATGAGGATTCCGATCTTCTTGAGAATCAAGCACTGAGTCCGGGACGTGCGGGTGTTTCTGATGAAATTAACTTTTTATGGGGGTCGGGTCCATTTTCTGCGCAGGTCCCTTCAGAAGATGGGTATCTTGATCTTATGCAGGCACTCCTGAACGATCCGAAGCCTGTGAGCGTTGCGATCCCCAGTAAAACGCTTGTTGCGGCGGGAACGGATTTAAAGACGATCGCCGCGGCGACCTATTTCACGGACACGGCAGCTGCGACGGTGAAAGTCGTTGATGACCAGGGCCTTTCGGGTTCCGGTAACGCCAATAAAACGATCGCAGACAACTTGGGTATGTATCCGCAGAAACTCACGCTGACGGTTACACCGAGCAGTGCGGCGAAATTAACCCAATCGACAACACCCGGAACGGTTGTTATCAGTTACACAGACGCAGATGGCGAGACACAGACGGTGACACTTTCCTTCGCGGATTCTGCGAAAACCACCGCACAGACGGCGGCACTTCCTGCAGGTGCAACGGTGACGCGTGTCCGGTCGACAGGCTGGAGTGCTGGTAAATTTGACATCACGACCGGGATTGCTGGGAACCTCGTTCGCAACCCTGAACGGGAGCGTCCGGCACAACTCCGCGTGAAATACACGGGTGCCCTCACCGGTCATACGCTGCTGATTCGGGGTGTACGGCGCGTCGGACTCGCTTCAAAGGACACGCTTCCCTTGAGAGAAGAGATCGTACTCGGCTCGGATGTTCTCACGGGTAAGTATTTCCACAAAATTAATAAGGTCGAATGCAAGGCTGCCGATGGGACGGTTGTTGACGTATCCAAGCTGACAGGATCCCACACAATAGAGATCATCGCGGAGCCGGGGGGTTTTGAGACGAAGTTAAAGGTTGCGAACGATGACCCGGAGGGTTTGACGTTTGAAGCGGATGTCGGCGGTGAACCGCGGGTGGTGAACCGTGGAATTGTGATCAGTGGAGAGATTGAAATCGGAGATACGATCGGTGCGACGTATAATATGCTTTCCAACCGTGTCGACAAACGCCAAACGATTGAGGAAAGGGACGCTCCGCAGTTCAAGTCGATGATGCTGCAAGATAGAGAAGACCATCCAACAAGTCTTGGGGATCGAGATTTTGAGCGGGTCACCCCGCGTTTCTATTCGGGGCATGGCAGATTCTTAGAAATTGAGGGTGAGGCGGTTATCTGCAACTCCGTAGGATTGAGTATCGAGCACAACTACGACTTCGTGCAGGGGAAGGTACCGGGAATGTTTCGTCGAGACACAGATGCGACGCAGCGACGCTTAACGACGGCATCGGTGAACACGAACTACGAGTCGGGCAGTGCAGAGGAAGATACGTTTATTCGCTGGGATACGAAGTACCGTAACCGAGAAAAGGTGAATGTACGCGTCGGCACGTACCAATGGTTGGGCAGTGGGCGGCAATTGTCAGTCACTTACAGAATGAAAAACTGCGACATCCAATCGCCGGTACGTGTGCCGGCTACGGGACCCGGTGTTGTTCCGGTAGACGTGGAGCTCAAAGCCCTTCCGCCTGAAGGACAGGTCGATGGGGAGATCGAAGTGATGATCGTGAGTGATGACCGATGGGTGTAAGAGTTGTTGGTTTTTTGTTAGAAGTTATAAGTTAAGTTAAGAGTCCTCACAACTTTCAAGAAAAACAGGAGAAAAATGGACGTTAAACTCCAAGCACAATTGGATGCGCAGATACAAAAGAAACGGGTTTCGCAAGTCGTTGAACACTCAGAAGCACCCGCGCTCACATCCGATGTCTTTAAAAAAGACGACCGGGCATCGGCAATTTGCGAAGTGAACTTCAAGGATATGTCCGCGCGGCGGGTGGAAGCCTCGGATGCCCCGAAGTTGACGGTCGAAGTGCTGAAAACCAAGGGCAAGCCTGTGAAGACGGTTGAGATGTTTTGGGACGACCAGATGTGGACGGTGAAAGTCTGGGACGGCAAATCGTTGGATATCGAAATCGCGCACTTAAAGATTCTTGAGCAATATATGGGTCAGGAAAAAGAGGGTGTGGCGATGGACGAGCGGGATCGTGCCGTTGCGAATCTGTTGCTTGGCAAACTGATGTATAGCCCCTCGTTCTCCTATATGGGTGAAGGTGAAGGGTCGCCGATCGAAGCGCGTTCCTCGATCATGATTGACGCACTCTGTAACGCTTATGGTTCGGTGAACACCCCAACGGAAGATTCGATCTATCAAGTCGAGGTGCGGCGGGGTGTCCCGGCGGATGCGTTTGCGGTGTTAGGCGATACGTTTGAGTGGTATCCCATAGGGACGAAGTCGAAGAAGTATGTGGATATGTCGGAAGACGAACTCGCCGCGGTTGTGGCGCAGAAAACGGCGGAGCGTCAGGTGCTGGTCCCTTCAATGATTTTAGATCCGGTGCTTTCGTATAAAGAAGTCGACGTAAGCGAGGTGGATGTAGAGGCAATCGCGGACATCGAAATAGGGGACGGGGATCCGTATCCCGTTGAATACTTATCAGAACGCGTTATGCAAACATTTTTTGAGGCTCACAGAATTGTAAATATTCCCGATGCAGGGTTGAGGTCTCTGCAGCGTCACTTTCGATCTCTCACAGACGCCGAAGGGGCGGACGCGGCTGGCGAACCTGTGGGTGAGCAGCACGGCGGCGGGGAAACTCCCAAGTGAGCGCGTCTGTCCTCCCGGCACTGACCAGAATTTTCGCTTCACATACGATGAAATCTGTTTTTCTGCATATTGTGAGGAGATGGAGGAACATCGCAAGAAACGGAAGTAGTTATCCTTCAGAGTTCCATTTGCGAATCCAACGGCGGATTGTACGGGTGTCCACGACATCCGAAAAATTCTCATATAGCAGATTTCTTTTTTTCTTCAAACACATATCGGATGGTAAGGAAGAAAAAAAAGAGTGTGCATCCTTATAGTAAGGACTTCTTTTCGCTTCAGAGATTTTACGCTTGGCTTCTTCTGAATGAGACATATTTTTCTGCGCTTTAGATATTTTCCGGCGTGTCTCTGCGGATAAAACTCTGCCTTTATTTGCTTTAGATATTTTCCGGCGTGTCTCTGCGGATAAAACTTTACCTTTATTTGCTTCAGAGAGTTTCCGACGCTGTTCTTCTGAAAGAGGAGATCGCTTTTTACCTTTATTTGCTTCAGAGAGTTTCCGACGAACTTCAGGACGTTTCATTGGATTGTTTTCGGACATCTTCCGTTTCGCTTCCTCTGAATGCGTTTTGCCTTTGTTCCATGGAATTTGTCCCTGGTGTGCTTCGGAGAGTTTGCGCTTAGTTTCTTCAGAATGTTTTTTACCTTTATTGATTTCAGATAACTTTTGACGCGTTATTTCACAGTGAGATCCACCTTCACCACCTTCCGTCAGATTATAGCCGTGTGGAGACACAGTATTGAACTTCGCAATCACTTCTTTCTCAAGATCATCAAGAAATTCAGGAATGATGCCATCGTGCAGAATTTCAAAGGTGAAAGCATCTTGTCCATACTTCTCAATAGCGTCTTTGACAGGTTGACTGCCCTTGCCCCTGAGATGATCGCGTATTCTCGTTTTCACGGCATCATGGCGGGTTTGACCGATATAAGATTTACCGTTGAGAGTGTTGGTGATTTTGTAGATAGACCCCATGTCAAGCTCCTATAGGTTTGGGGACCCGCTTGACATTCTAATTAGGAAAGGGTATAATTAAAATGCCGAAGCAAGATTCCTGGCTTAGTCGTTATGGTTAATTGTTTTTGGTAGGGGAGGTGACCGCCTCCCCACTTTCATTTACTATTCTACAATTTTCCCTCTTTTTTGTCAAGAAAAAATGCAGTAAATTCGTATGTTTTTACTCTATAAGAACCGATTTTAATTCACCCCAAGTCTGGATTGCGACGGGTATATCTTCAGTATTTAACAGCAAATTAAAGTCGCAGAAATGTTCCAATATGTCTGATTTCCTCAAACTAAAAAATTCGTTGAACTCGAAACGTATATCAGAATCAATCTTCGCGCCTCTTACATTCCACACCACAGCCAAATTTACCGACACCGTGCATTCGTCATCCTTTACAAATACGTATGCTAAATGGTTTCCAGATTCGTCTGTCGCATCTCTTCCATCTTTCAATTTTTCGACAGTAATGTGAATTTCACCGCTTCCCTCTGGTTGAGACCTACACAAGGAACGCTTATACCGATAAGTTTAATATCCGATTCAAACCCTTTAAGCCTTATCGTTTCACAGTCTATAATTTCATCGAGTTCGACTTCAACCCCAATATGAGGTGGTGACGAATTTCCCTCCCGTCTTAGATTCTCAACCTTGTTATCTTTACCTTGATTATCTTTTCCCTTGTTACCCCCATGGCAATGGCGACCGCCATTTTTATTATCGTTGTGTCAGCCATCTGCAGCCAATCGATCACCATGTGAATATGAATTATGAGCAAACAAGAATAAGAAGCACACCGTAACCAGTTCTTAGTCTTGGTGTGAATGGAACATAATACACCTACCGTGGCGGATTACACCTTGAACACGCCCCATACTTCTGTTTCGCCTCCGCCAGCGTAATTTCAATCTTACTTCGTCTCAATGAACTACAACTGCCAAGATGATACTTCTTACCTGTTCGAGTGACATAAACCGACACATCCTCAATGGGAGTATCTTCTGGCGGTTGGAAGGGTTCCGGTTCAGAACCGCCTGCATTGCTCCCATCGTCATCTTGGGTTATGCTAAAAACTGCCCAGACGGGGCGATGATCACTGACAGCGAGGTTCGCGGCTTTGTCATCGTTCCCGAAATCCATTTCATCAAATTTGTCGATCCCTGATCTACCGAGGTACTCAGTGACATGATTCTTCTGAAAAAAAATGTTGTCGTAAAGACTTGAATCTCTTATATGTGATTTCTGTGGTAACTGAAATAGACGCGTCATCGAAGGGATTGACATGATTCGACTGTAGGCTTCCGTATCATTCGGGTTCCGATTGAAATCCCCTACGAGCAGAACATCATCTTCAGCCCCATTCGCTTTTTGGACATACCGATAAACATCTGCCAATGCCCTCACTTCCGCTTTCCTGGGTCCGACCCTATCCCCCCAAATGACATGGACAGCAATTACTGAAAAATCAAACCTGCCCGCGCGGAAGGTCGCCCAATACGGATCGCGGACAAAGTCGTCTGTGCCGTCTGCTGCATCCGGATAGAGTTCCCCACCCTTGACAACACTCACCAGTCCCTTGTAGTAGAGAAACGCGTAACGCTCCTTGTGCGGGCTACCTTCCCGACCGACAGGATCGCTAATCAGATAACCATACTCCGCCCCCGACTCCGAGAGGATTCTCTGGACGCGCTTCAAAACTCTTTCATCGCGTAACTCGCTGATTGCGATGAAATCATAGTCAATAAGGGTTTGCGCTATCTTGTGTAACTCGGCATCTGTTCGGCTCTTGTTGCTCATAATGCGGATGTTCCAAGCTGCTAACTTCAACTCAGACCGTCGCGAAACCTTACCAGTAACACCTTGGGCTACTGTCGGACCAGGGACAACCTCAGCATCCCCTAAATTTTTGGGTGCTGTCGGAGCAATATTAACCGGAGGGCGTGGTTTTGCCCCACCATGATAGTGATACTCGCCTGTCTTCCGATTGTAATGTCCGCCTTTCGCGTCCGTTTTACCAGGATGTGTGTACCCAAAATCATAAATAAATACAGCGGAAATGAGTAACAAGACACTCAGCACCGCGTAATTTACTTTTCTATACATAAAAATAAGTCCTTCTATGAATTAATAAAGTTTGGACAATCGGTGTTGCCTGTGAGTTGAGCTTTCAAGAGTTTATATGTTTTTCTGTGAGTTTCTTAAACCAACCCAACTCACGCGAAAAGAAACTCGGATACACCACAGACAAGCCCCAGTGGGGCGAAATGTGTATCCCTCTAAAAATTGTCCAAAGCTTAGTATGAATTAATGCGTGAAAGGGTAAACACGAGACCCCCACACAATTAACGAGATCACACTAAATATTAAAATTTATGTTTTCGAGGTTCGCTTGCCACTTGCCTATCTACCATTCCAGCGGTACGGACAGGACTCGGCACTTGGAGCGCGCCGAGGTGGAATCCCTGTCCAGCAAGTTATATTCATTTTACCACATTTTAGACGCTACATCAAAATTCTTTTATTTTTTGTGTACCGTGTAATCTGTCGCGATTCGCCGTTCTTCTCTGGTGCGTCTAAGAAACATAATATCAACCCCTTCGTCAATATGTTTACACATCCCCGCCCTATCCTTTGCCCCTGAGACCACAGGACAAGGAGTTCAAAGCGTCTTACAGGCAGAGTGTGGGTTGTGTGTGGTGATGCAGTGTGGGCGGGGCGTGGGCTCAAATTTGTAAATTTATGATGAGGAACTTCTCAAAGCAATTTATTTACGCCATGTATTAGGATCCGCAAAATTGAGAGGAAAATCATCGCAATATTTCTTTCCTTTTGTATCTTCCCAAGTCCCTGTAATCGTAACCTGAAATTTATTTAGATCGCTTGAAGCCATATCAAACTTATACCCAAGAAGATTATCCTGTGATTTTAGTTCATCCCCAGAAAGAAGGCGGTCCCTTTTTTCCTCAAGGAAATAAACGTGCTGAAGTGGAAAACTGCCTACGTTATCAGGATCAGGATTGAAAGAATCATGCCCTTTAAACTCAATCTTACGGGCAACTCCTGGACCTATATTTTTTGCACTGAGGATAAGTAAAGCGGCTTTCCCCACTCCCACACCGACTTGATTGGGGTATACTCTCCCTGTGTTTAATAGATGAAGGTCAATTTCTGGTCTGTAGGAGTTTTCTAACATCTCCTGCGTGAGTCGGACGTATCGTCGTGTAATGATAGCGAGAACACCAGTAGCAACTGCTGTTATGAATGCAGAAGCTGCCACTATCCAAGCGGACCAATCTATATTCTCCATGTATTACTTCCTTGTCAAGTGTTGCCACCATGTCGGCTTTGTGTGCGTTTCCGGTGGTAACATAAAAACCTCGTTCTGTTTCTGAAGTCTATCTGCCAATTCAAGCAACTGGGCATTCTCAGCGTTACCTGTTGACTTTTCGGTGGGTTCTACCACAGCAGATACGGAATTCCTTTTAGTAACGAGCATCAATCTACTTCTGCATTCCAAGTAATTTGGATAATACTTTCAACATTGTATCATTAGGGTGTTCTACACCTTGACCGCGAGAAACACGTGCAACATTTATGATTGTGAGGACTTCACGGGTTGATAGTTTTGAAATTTTGACTTGTGCTGGAGTTGCGTAAGTTTGAACGAGGTAATCCGCAGTCAACTCATCAAGTTCAAAATATCTTTCAGTCAAAATCGTGGTGCTGTCCCCATTATTAGTTGGAGTTGTTGTAGTTTCCTCTACCTCTTTCAATGCTGGGCGAAGAACCACTGTAACGCCAGCAGCGATGATTGCTCTTTCGACTCTATTAGCGTAACTAACTTCAGAAATAGTAGTAGTAACAGGAATTACCACAAAAGAAGGGGATTGTGGGACATCACGCAGAACAATGTAATCCGTTTTTCCACACCCCACAAAACTTAGACAAAAAATGATAACACACAGACAAGGATAAAAAGACATATTGATTTTCACGCATTTCTCCTTTCCAAAACTACATATTGCGTTTTGTTTTCGGCTTGCGTTTTCGATAAAATCTGCGTTGTTTAGGTTTTCGGGTTCGGTACCTTTCTCCAGTAGTGCTTCTCTTTCGGCTTTTGGGGGTCCGGGTATGGGCTGCCTCGTGGCACTTGCTACAGAGTGCCGTTAAATCTGACATCCGCTCGTTATAGATGCGCTTGTAGGTCTCGTGATGTACTTCTGTTTGTTACTGTGCCAGCCAACTGGAATGTATAATTTGTAGCGTGTTCACGTAGCTTCAACGACGTAGTTCCTGATGCGACTCAGTTTCGGTAGAGACCGCCTCAAGCGAGGCGGATCGCATTCTCTACCAACTACGTTGAGAACAGTATAGTGGTTTTCAGGCTATTTGTCAAGGAAAGAATGTGGAAAGTTTCAATCGCTTTCACCATTGTGTCGTTGTAGCGAGCATGCTTGGCGTTGTAAATCACGCCTGTGATAATGGCAATATTATCAGTCAACTCGCTCTCCGCCTCTGGATCGAGGATGATAAGCGTTTTTGATCTAAGTTACCGACCTCTGTGAACGGGAGACCGCTCCTAGAAGTCCATTCCTACCCAACATCCTTCCCTATACCCGCTTTTCCAATAAATATATTGCGAATGTATTGTAAATCGGCATAGCAGCGCGTTGAATCCGGTTCTGCTGGCAGGCTAAGGGCGGGTATACTGAATTGGGAAAAAGGCGGGCTAAGTAGCGTTTATTGGGTTTCGGATTGCCAGCGAGATGTTCATTGATAGATAGTCCCTTTTGGAGAGTATAGCACGGTCTAAGTAGTCCTGACAATAAAAGAAAGGAGAATCTAATGTCAGAAACGGTACAATCTCAAGAACCTGAAACCTTGAAAGTCACCATCCACGATCCCAGTAAAGTAGACCTTAAGGACTTCAAATTCAAGACGGCGAAACAACTTGATAAGAAGATGAAACGCGCTGAGCGTATTCTCTCTTTTGACGATCCTGAGAGTCCTGATGAGCCGATAAATGTTCACCTTCGGGCGTTGACCTCTAACGAGGAAGCGATTTTACATCAGTCACGGCTATCGGAAAATGATGTTCAGTCGCTGGTGTCTGTATTCCTTGAAAAGACTGAGAAGGGACAGGAATTGGAAACATCGGACATTACGGACATCGTTGCGGATAAACTTGCTGACAACAACGATGATGACGGCGCGGTTGAACGGTTCTATCGCCGACTCCAGATGGCGATTATCAAGCCAAGAGGCGTAACGATTGAATGGTTGAAACGCCGGAATCCGAACATGTTAGACATTATGAATGACACGATTGACGAACTCCAAATCGAAAACGATTTGTGGTTGCTTCAAACTGAAATGGAAGAAGTGAAAGCGGAAGCACGCCATCACGATGATAGTGATCGCGTGACTTCCGCATCAGAACAGAAAGAATAGTACAATGGCAGCAGAAGCAAGGATAATTTTCAGAGCAGAATCGCGTCAAGCACAGGGGGAGATCCAAACTCTTCGCGGTAAGCTTGCGCAACTGAATAAAACGCTCGCCGAGCAAAAAGACCGACTTATCGGGGCTACGGCAGAAGAGCAGAAAAATATCCGCGCGCAGATGGCGAAGACCAACGCGATAAAAGCCACAATCCGAAGTCGCATTGAGCAGGCGAACCTTCAGAAACAGGCGGTCGCTCAAACACAGCGAGAGGCCCGCGAACGCGAACGTGTCGCCCAACAGCAAATTCGTGCCTCTCAACAGATATCAGCGGCACAACGCGCGGTGGTTCAGGAATTGACGGTACCTATAGAAAGTCTTGAGGGGCAGATGGTCCGTACGGTTGACGAGGTTTTGCGGCTTCGTGATGCGTTTGTCGATCTTGTGAATAGACTGCAAGATCAGGGGCTTTCATTCGACGAAGCCCGCGCAAAAGCTGAACCTTACATTGATGTGCTTGCCGCGGTTTCAAGACCGATTGAAGATGCGGATATTGCTTACCGAAATTTCTCATCAACGCTTGTCGATGAATCCGAACGCTCAGCCGACGCGGTTGCGAACCTTTTATCGGGCGTTCAGGCGTTAGGCAGTTATCTTGGGAACCGCCTACCAGATGTTGCGGGTTCACTTGAGCGCTCTGCGCTCAATGAGCAACGCTATTTCCAACAGAACCCGATCGGATTAACAATTGAGGAAGATCAACAGCGCGCCGGGCAACAGGGTAGAGATTATGTCAATCGGCTTTCGGGTAGGCAGGACCAAGAGACAGAACGCACCGAGAGGGAAGCCGCCAGAGAAACCGCGCAAGAACTCCGTGAAATGGCATCGGCGATTGAGGGCGTTATTGGAGAACTTGCACGCTTTGAAGGCGATATTGGATCCTTGACAACAAAAATCGGTCAATTTGATATTGCCGGACTCGCCAGCGGCAACCCGCTTTCCATCGCGATGCTCCCCTTCCAACTCCACGACGCTTTCACATTTGACCAACGCCACGCCGATGCACGCCTGCCTGCCCTCGATAGAGCGAACCGAGACGCGTTTGAACGGGGTGAGTTTGGAATACCCACCGACTTACTGGCGTTTGGACGTGGGCACCTCTCGCGGGCAACGGGCTTAACCGACGATCCACACCTCCGCGCACTGCTTGAGGGACTTGACCCACACATAGGTAAAACCACACTTGACGAAGTTGCCACGATCCCGGATCGGATGATCGAAACAATCCAATCGTATACCGACGGTGTTTTGGAAGGACTTCGGGAAGCATTAAACCAAGCCCAATTCAATCTGGATTTCGCAAAGCAATCCGGAGGTGATGTGCAAGGCGCGCTTCAGCGTGTTATCCAAGCCAACACTGCCCTATATCAACAACAGATTGATTCCTACACCCTACAGAGACGTGCCACAGGCAGGGCAATCGGTAACATTGAGGCACTCAACAGAACCCTTAACGCGTTGAATAATGAGAGCCGACTGGCACTTGAAGCAGTGCCGAGCAGCCAACGCTTCAATCTCCGAAGTACCATAGCAGATCGCCAAGTGCGAGGCGCGATTGACCTTGCCAGCGGTCGAGAGAACACCGAAGCCATCGCCCGCGCCCAATACGGCACCGAAGCCTATGCTGCCGAAGTCGCTGCTGCGACGCCCGCGGAATCCATTGCGCCTGTAATTGAGAGCATCAACGCAGGTATTGAGATAATCAATGCTGCGATCCTCTCAATAGAAACTCGGATTGACCAATCCAAGGACCCTGAAGAAATTGCACGCCTGCTTTCGCAAGTGCCTGACCTCATACGCCAGAAGTATGAGATGCTCCGAAAAGCGTTAGAGGCTCGCTTTGGAGCAGGCGAAATCACCGAATCCGTTTTCAACGCCGCGTTGTCCGAACTTCAGAGCAACGCAGCACGGGAGGTTGAACGCCATTCGGATGCCGTTTTAGCAAACACACTACGGATCATTGACGAGGACGCGCAACGCATCAACGCCTCGATGACGGCACTCGAAACCCAAATTGACCAATCAAACGACCCAGCAGAGATTGCGAGGTTACTCGACCAAGTCCCCGCGCTTATCACTGAGAAATACCGCCTGCTCCGAAAAGCGTTAGATGAGAAATACGTTGCCGGTGAGATGAGCGTGGATGTCTATAACACCAGCCTGACGGCAATACACAATTCCAAAGCCTCTGAAACCGAGCGACATGCTGACGCTGTTTTGGCAAACACATTCTCAGCAATGGATGACGATGTGGCGTTGATAGATGCGAACATTGAAGCGTTGCAGTTTTCTGTGGAGCAATCTGATGACCCGCAAGCAATAGCAGGCTTTTTAGAGGCACTCCGAATCCTGATAGCAGATAAATATAGCAGGCTGCGGGAACGGCTGGATGAACGACTGGCAGCAGCGGAAATCAGTCAAACCGCTTTTGACGCGGCGATCTTGGGACTCACGACTGCAGAGAACCGCGCCCTTGCCGGCATAGATACACAGGCACTCAACGCTATATCTGCCGAAGCACAGGCACAGGTTGCATTTATCAACGGCTCTATCGAGAACCTCCGGCTCTCGCTTGCGTTGACGGACGCTCCCGAAGAAATACAACAGATGCTTGACGCGATACAGGTGCTGACCGCGGCACGCTTCAGTGCCCTGCGCGATGAATTAGAGACACTCAAGGACACACTCACCGATGACCGGTACCAACAAGCGTTAGAAGGTTTGAACCTATCCGAGCAGTTGGCACTTTCAAACCTTGACACCGAAAAGTTTGAGGCGATCTCTGCTGCGGCAGAGAAACAAGTCACTGCCATCCATACGGATATTGAGAACCTCCGGCTCTCGCTTGAGTTAACAGACAACCCCACGGAAAGACAGCAGATTCTTGACGCTATCAGGATTCTCACAGTTGCGAGATTTACTGTCTTACGTGAGGAACTGGAGAACATCAAAGACAGCCTGGATCCTGAAGCGTACAACCGCGCTGTGAGAGGTATCAATCTCGGGGAACAGGTTGCCCTCTCTAACATTGACACGGAGAAGTTTGACGAGATTTCGGCAGCGGCGATGCGTCACGTGGAAGCCATCAACGCCACGATTGAGAACTTGCGAGTGGCGTTGCAACTCACCGAGGACGCTGTCGAAACACAGCACATATTAGAGGCTATCCAGATTCTCACGGCTTCGCGGTTTGATGTGCTGATCCAAGAGCTACATGACATCCGCGACACCTTATCAGATGAAGATTTCAACAGGGCATTGACAGGGCTGGCACTCGGTCAGCAGTTGGCACTTTCAAACCTTGACACCGAAAAGTTTGATGCGATCTCTGCTGCGGCACAGAAACAGGTCGACTTTATTGAGGGTGCGCTCGACAATCTGGAGTTAGCAGTGCAACTCACAGACGACCCGGCAGAAATGCAAAGGATTATCGCTTCAATACGGATATTGACGGGGAAACGTTTTGATAGACGGATTCAAGCGTTGAAAGACCTTCGTGACGCGTTTGAGAGCGATGCGGAATTTAACCAAGCCCTTGAGGGTTTAGAACTCGGCAAAGCGGTTGCGTTGAAAGGTATTGAGGACCGAGCCATCGGCGTAACGCTTACACAGATCGGGGAACAGATGGGCGGTGTGGACTTTGCGTTAACGCAGCTGTTTGCGGAACTCGACAGCGAAACAACGCGCGTGGGTGTTACAGATGCCATTGCCAGACTCCGAACTGCACTCCTAAATAAACACGCGTTGCTACGTCAGAAGATAAGCGAGTCCGCGGATACGGAAGAAAAGAAGGCGCGGCAGATGCGTGCAGTGGACTTCCAAGAGGGAGAAGCCCTGGAGCAACTTGGACAGCGTGGACTTGGACAACTCGATAGCCTTGTCGATACTGCACAATTCCTGCTGGACAACGCCACAGAAGCCGAATTTGCCAGTCGACGCGAGGCTCTTGTTACGGCGATCCACACCTTCTATGACGAGCGGATCGCTTTTATTAACGGGCTTGACGTGTCGGAGACCGACCGAGAGAATATGCTGGCGGTTGCCGATATCCAAAGAAACATTGCCCTTGAAGCCATCCCGCAGATGCACGAGAGCGTCACTGAAAGATTAAAACTGGAACAAGACCTCCAAGACGAAATCCAAGACCTTCGTGACGAGCAGGTTGAGAACGAGGCGGATCGTCAAGCGAAAATCACGGAACTCCACGAAGACGAAGCCCGTCGTAGAGAGAAGATAGAGGAGGATCACCAACGCCGTCTTGAAGACATCCGCAACGCCGCCTCCGAATCCGCACTTGACAGACGTATTGAACTCGAGCGAGATATTGAAGATTTACTGCGTGAAAGCGGTGTCGGGATAAGCGGCGAGCAACACGGCAGACTGATCAGTGGACTTCAATCCGGTTTCGGAGTGGACACCCTTCTGGATCAGTTGGGTATCAATCTGGATACAGGTACGCGCAGCAGACTTGGAGACATCAATCGTGAATTCCAATACGATTCCGACGATGCCCGCAGACAACTATTCTTCGATCAACAAAACGCCGCCATCCGCCAACAACGCGCCCAAGCAGACCTGACACGTCGCACCGCTGCGCGAGAAACGGATATCAACGCCCAAGCCGAAGCCACCGCAACCGCAATTCAGACCGCCCTTGAACCCCTGTTGAACCAAGAGGAACCCTCACCCACCGCCGAATTGGCGCGCGAGAATACAGAGAAAGCGTCCCAGAATATAGAAACAGAGAAGCAAAACCTGCAGAAAGCGGGTGAAAACCTACAAACCGAAAGCGAGACAGCGCAGAAAGCGAGCGAAAACGCTGTTATGTACTCCGACATAGCCACGCGTCTGTCAGGCATTACAGAGACGTGGGAAACCCATTTTACTGCGGAAGCCACACTTTTAGAGATGCAGGAAAGGCTACAGGCAGACGAAGCGGCAAACATTGCAAACTTTGCCACAGCGATAGAAGGGTTTAACGAAATTTCAGAGGGTTTCGCTGAAGTTACTTCAAGTTTGCAAGACTTTGCGACCGGACTTTCTGGACTCAATGACCGATTGGAGGCATTTCACGTGCCGCGAGTGCCAGAACTCTTGCATGTGGATCTGGTGAATATTAATGCCCAATCGGTATCGGTTGCGGGTGGCGGAGGCTTTGGAGGCGGGGGCTTTGGAGACGGAGAACCCAGACCGCAGCGCGTGGAAGTGGAAGTAACACAACACCCACCGAGCGACAACTTCCTTTTGGCACAAAGAAACCGCACAACGCAATTGGAAGCCGCTACACTCATATAGGAGAACCCAATGGCAACATACCTGATCAATGCGATTGCGAGCATACCGAGCAACCCACAAGACGATGATGTGATACGCTTTGAGACACCCATAACAACGGGCATACCGTCAACCATCAAAAAAGCGGACGGCACGACAACCGAAGCAGCGATTGGCGTGGGATATGAATACCGATACTTTGCAAGCCAAAGCGCGTGGCTGAAGATTGGCGGTGACCCCATCATCACAACGCCTTTGAGAAGTGCAACACTTGCAGATATGTCCGAAGCCTCCACGATGATTTTGGGCGGTGTGCATACCGATACGCCTGCGGGACGGATACGCAAATTTGGATTAAAGGTGTTGCACCAATTATTACAATCAGTTGCGCCAACACAATTAAACATAACGTATGATGTAATTTATAAGAATGATTCAGGTGTTCCAGCTGGCAATGGTGCGGGTGGCACACAGAATTTAGATATAAAATCGGGAACAACACGATATGATTTCAGCGACTATACTTTTTTTATTGCCTTTTTTTTGCGTGGCACTGTTCCTTCAATAAAACCGTCTCGTGTTTATTATGGTTCGACACTGTTTTTAGGTCCTGATTTTCTCGATAAAAATAGAAGTTATGGTTACCATAATGGGAATCGATCCACTTGGATGTGGAAAACGAGTAACACTTCTTTTCGTATACATAGGACACATACATCGGGTTCCAAACTTTTTGCAATGCATGGCTATAAAACGCCTGTTTCGATTGGAACTCCATAAACACTTATGCCAAACTTACAAATCCACACAATCCCCAAAGCAGGGAACACCGGCACCCTCTACCTCACGGAAGTCAATTTAACCGCCGACCCGCCGGATCCAATAGACAAAAACGACATCCCCGTGCTGTTTGTTTTTGACGAGGATGTATCGAGCTTTTCGCTTGAAAAAGTGGCACTCTCAGCAGTTGACGACAGCGGCACGGACATATCCGATGAAGTGTCGTTTATCGGTGAGTTGGCAGGCAAAGGGTGTGCATATGCGGCGGTGGTTCGGTTTCCTGCGGGCGGCGGTGATGGCAGTGTGACGGTGCGATTGCCTGAAGAGAGTGTTGCGGAGGGGAACCCTGAAACGTCGGTTACAGTTTCCTATTCCGATGATTTTCCAAACGTGGACTGGATACCCCTTTTTGAGGCTACGCCGGATAACACACATATGTATGCGCAAATCGTTTCGGTGAATGCGGAACGGATATGGCTACGCTACAACACTGAAATTCATATCTACGATTGGAAGGGGAGGCGGCAAACGCAAACCAAAACGCTTTTAAACAAGAGTGGTGCTTTACGATTAGATGCCGATACGCTGTTACAAACACATGGAAAACAATTGCGGGCTGTTCAATCGGGAGTCGTTATATGGAAATCGGCAGATATTCTTGAGGAACATGCAAAGAATAATGATGAAAAATATGCCGTGATGGCAGACGGGCGGCTTTTGATACTGTATACAGATATTCAAAGCGTGCGGGGCTCGACATTAAAACCGCATTATCTTCAAGAACTTCTAATTGATGATATTTTTCAGGCGATTGAAAAAAATCTGGATTTAGACGGAAAGACGTATGCGGACGTTTCACTGTCAAATGGCGATGCTGAAGGCTTGGGGACTATCGTCGGGAATTGGAATATTGCCAGCGATCTCAACGGCGTATATATCGAACTGCGCTCAACAGGCGATCACTACATCTATTTCTATGATGCTGAGTATAAGCTTATCCCTGAAAAACGAATCCCCGTCGCGGCGCGATCCATCACCTATGCCACGCTTTCACTTTTCTATTTCCAAGATAAACTTTTTCGATTAACAGCAAAAGGCGTAGCATTTTTAGATACGACTGAAGTAGAACCGCCACAACCGCTTGGCAAGGTGCACCCACAGCACGTCACGGCAGGACAACGCCTGGATCTGTTTAAATTTATGCAATTTGCAACAGCCGTAACGTTTGATGTAGGTTTGGAAAAACCAGAGTGGGTGTCGCTGGAAGCTAACAGGTATTTGGTAATAGCAGACGATGCCCCGGTGGGTGCGACCAGTTACATCCGGGTGCGGGGCATCAACCGCGTCGGTGCAAGCGATATGCACGCCTGCATGTTTTATATCGCTGTTGTGGGCGTGGAAGTGCCTATGTGGAAAGAGATAAAACAACTCACGCTTCGGGATACACAGGTCATCAATCTCTATGAATATGTGGACGGCGCGGATCGCATAGAACCGTTGCCAGGCACAGGCATAGCAGCGGCATTAGCACTACACGATGGACGCTTACGGAAATCAGAAACGGGATCGTTCATTGACGAACGGGTTACACTTTACCTGCGTGCAGGGAACCGAGCGGGCTACTGTGCGGATACCAAAATACAGGTCAATCTTACCGCTGAAACCCGGACAGAGAACAGCATCGGGATTGCGGACTACGAAGTGCGGATTGAAGGGATAGATGTATCGTCCTATCTCAATGATGCGAATTTCCCAAATGTTTCAAGTTCGCTGGACTGGTTGAAACTGAATCAATTCTCAAGAGGCAGATGTCAAGTCAGCCTACGGAGCGGACAAGAGAATGGCGGACTTTTTAACGGCACGAACCCGAATTCATTTTGGAAACAGCACGACTTGAACGCGAACGGCTTCCTGAATCAAATTGAAGTCGTTGCAAAGCTACAGAAAGCCGATG
Organism: Candidatus Poribacteria bacterium; assembly: GCA_965232115.1. Classification (GTDB taxonomy): domain Bacteria; phylum Poribacteria; class WGA-4E; order WGA-4E; family WGA-3G; genus WGA-3G. The sequence continues at coordinate 14,246 of CBDDPD010000001.1, read as the reverse complement.
GGACATTCCAGAACCGATTACTGTTTTCAGGTATCATTTTTGAAAACGATGACAGCTTGGCAGATGCCACGGTGACCTTGAATTGTATGGATAGCAGTTATCTGCTCAAAGATGTGAATGTGGCGTATGCAGTTGAGGGCATAGAGAAGCGTGTAGAACTCGCACCTGCGGAACAGACAGCAGAAGCGGAAACACCGCAACCTGTCGTAGAGGGGACCTATCGGGTTGAAAGCACATTTGGGGAGCTGTTGACGAAAGGGAGTGAGGCCTCTAACGACCAAGCCCGGCTGCTGCTCAAAGAGATAGCGAATGCGCCTGAAGGTGTCGTCGAAGATGATACCGCTTTTCTAACGGACACCGAACTCAAGACACAAGGCAATTACCTGTTTGATGATATTCGGTTACCGGTGCTGGCGAAAACGCGCACGCCCTATCGGTATAAGTCTGTGCAGTCTGCCATCGAGAAACTGATAAAGATCGAACCGATAACGCTTACAGCAGATATAGAAGAAAACACAGGGGAAGGCAAACCTCACATACAGGCGAACGGCAGACTCGGCTTTGAGACCGAACGCGGACGCTTGCTAAAATATCCTGTGGACTGGATCGTAGACGAACCGCACCGAAAACTTTACTATCTGCTCTCGAATCCTGTGGATTACATTTCTGATGAATTGGTCTGCCACGATTTAGAGAGTGAAACCCATCGAGTGCTACATCGGTTTGACCCTGAAATCGCTGTTTTGAAACTCGCGACTGCGGATTTTGATACTTTCTCGGTGATGGTAACAGATTCAACCGATTTTGATAGAACGACAGCAGATACACCGATAACACCCCGTGCAGTGGCTGAAACATATGATGCGAGTTTATATCCACGGACACAGATTCTCACTTACCAGCAATCCGAACACCAGTTGCGAACGATCGTCAGCAGAGAAACGGATTACAGCCCGCAGGCAGGGTTACACTATTGGGCAGGTGTCAGCGGTCAGGATCATCACTGGCAAGGCATCCGGCAAGGCGATCGGGGCAGTTTTGAGTATGTCAAGGGGGCGTTACTTTATAGATGGGCAAAGGATCATCAATTCGGAGTCGCACAGGTGAACGCCGACGGCAGCGTGACTGCCCTGTTCACGAAAGAAAAAGACGCTTACGGAAATCACTTGAACTTTGCTTTTGATGTGTCCGCGTCGGAAGCACCCCACACAGGAATGCCCAACCCAGTTGGACAGGATGTGTCGGGTGACTTCCGAGACGATACGATTTACTTCGCTTTTGTGGAAGGAACGCCTACCCGCAGCCGCCTAACAATTGAAAAGCGATCGGGGAACACCACCGAAACACTTTTTACGCGGACGCTTGGGTTCAATCAGTTGACGGATTTAGACACTGCAGGCGGCGCATGGCTTGGCGTGCAGGAACTGCTTGTCGACGGTGAAAATTTCTATATGATCGCACCTGTGAGTCGGAACGGGCGCGATATTTCGACAGGGGCGGGCGTGCTTCTCTATCACTTCTCGCCTGTAACGCTGCAACTGACACCCTTATCGACACACGACTTTGTGCAGCATGGGGCGTGCGGACTCGTGAAGCACGATGGCGATATTTACTTCATAGAGTCGCCTGCGGTGAATGCGGCGTTTGCAGCAAAAAACAGGAACATCAGATTTGATGCAAGCGACGCGAAAGGGTTTCTGAAACGGATACGGAATAGAGACAGAGCAGTGGAGACACTGGGCAATGTCTATTTTGAGGAAGGTGCTTACAACGGGCATTTACCGATGAAGCCGTTATCGTTCGATGGCGATTTACATTTCATCATGGGATATGGACAGCCTGAAACGATTGGGGCGCTAGAAAGCGATGCGTCCAATGTAGAGAATTGGTTGTGGTTCAGATGGAGTCAGAATTACCGGTATCTGTTGCCCATCGTGCCGACACACGGGCAACTCTCATCAGCACTTGTGGAATTGGCAGAGACGACAGGGCAGACACTCAACTTTGATAAAGATGTGGTGAGCCTCCAGAACCGACACGTCATCGGGGCAGCGCTATCAAAGGGGATACTCCCAAACAGTGACCGGATACCGTATGCTGCAGCCAACAGGGTTTCCTTCCCACCATCGGGGTATCTCTTAATCGGGGAAGAAGTCATCAGATACACCGAACGCACGGAAACAGAATTCATGGGGGTTTCACGGGGTCAACTCGTGACAGAGAGAAATGACCACGCAGAAGGGGACGCCATCACTTACCTGCATCGGTTGATTGAAGATAAGCGCACGCCTAAATCATCAGAGCCGTATTTGAGAGTGACGGTTTCGTTAGATAGCCAACATCTCTATAATGAAGTGGCAAGCAGTCAGGGGCATCTCTTACTATCGGATGCCGACTCTCAAGCGGTGTTCGGTGAGCAAAGCCTGAATTTGAATATCAGGACGACTGAACACGAATTGTCCTATACTGAATTCATCAGCCAGCAGTATCTGGACAGATTCAAAGATTTGGCATACCTACTGAATGTAGAAGTGAAGGCGTTTCTCTCGATAGAATTAGGACAGATTGTCTGTTTCAAGTATTTGAAAGATGTTGAAGAAATTGACGGCTATTTGATTGCGATGCAAGTGATGTCGATTTCCACTTCAAAGCAGACGACAACCTTCAGGGGACGGCAGGTCACACCCAGTATTCACTATCAGGCGGAAGTGGCTGTCGATCGGCAGTTGGCAACTGATGGTGCGGGCGCGGCGTTCTTTGCGGATGGAGAAACCGGTGCAGTGATGGAGTGGTATGGGGACGCCCGCTTGAGAGAGACCCCCCCGTTCTTTGAAGCCGCCAGTCTGCCACCGTTGACCCTATTGCAGTATACTGAGATGTCCCCGATTGTGTTCCCTGAAGCTATCAGTCCGATAGGGAATCCTTTTGATTACTCGCTATCGCCTACACTTCCAAAGGGGATGTCCTTTGATGCAAGGACACGCACGCTCACCGGTGTGCCGAATACTGCAATGACAGAAACGGATTACACCTATATCGCAACGGATTCAGAGGGGCAAAGCGTGACACTCACACAATCTATTGAAGTTATCGCCGGGGTGCAGGTGCCACGCGGTGTGACGGATGGTGCAGGCGTTGTGTTCTTTGCGGATGATGCTGGCACTACTGTGAGATGGCACCCTGCCTCATTTTAAGCGTTCTAAAGAACGTTTGATGAATCACACGACTACAAACAGTTAGGGAAACAGAAATGGGAATCATAACTCCGAACGCACCAATGGGGCTGAAAGTCGAGTTGACACCGACAACGGCACTCGTGAAATGGAAAGCCCCGACGAATGGGGCATCGCTGACAGGGTATGAAATCAGCTACGCCGAAGGGGCAACCCTTGGAACGAAATGGATTCCGACAGGTGGCACGCGCACGCGGTTTCTTGTGAAGGGTTTGAAACGCGGAACACAGTACACGTTTGCGGTGCGCGGTCTTACCAACAATGTGACTGGGACTGCAAGCAGTCCTTTGACAGTAAGGACACCGATCGCGTCTTTGCATAATGCGCTGTTTTTCAAAGCGTGCGTCAATTATTTCGGTCAGGGTGCGCGTGTCAGCGAGTATGGAAACCCGTCCAACATTATCCGGGCGGTTGCGGACAACGATTATCGGACTTTTACGCGGGAAAAGGATCTGGTACTCAACATTGCAGTGAATGGTCAGCCGACACGGGTGGACGCTATTTTCGTGAAAGGTATAGACATCGAAGCGCACAGTGCTGCGCCGATGGGTGGTTCTGGATCGGGGTATAGCAATCGGAGGATGCCGGAAACTGTTCGGAATTGGGAAGGCACGGAGGTTTCGACGGTTGTTGCAGGCTTTCAGCACGATTTGTATTTACTCCCCGCGCATTTCACGGCAAAAGAGGTGAGAATGACGTTCACCGGGGCGAACGCTATTATAACAGAAATAGCACTTTTGGAGTTCGGGCTGGAGATAGACGCGAATGGGGACTTTTTGGATGTGAACCAGAATTTCGTGGATCGGGAAGGCGTTGTTCAGCCGGATCCGGGCGGTGGTCTTGTGTATGATTCGCCGATCGGCGCGGATGAACGTGACAAATGGGAAGTCGATTTCACTGTCAGGATATTACCGAACAAGACGCTCCTCCAAACACCTGAAGCGTTTTTATATTGGCGATCAGAGAACCGGAACCACTTTTTCTTCATGGAGCCGTCGCGGTTTCCATGGCGGGGTTTCCCTGCGGTGTTTGTTCGCAAGAGTGTTCCCGTCCGATATAGAACGGACGATAAATTGGGAGGTGAAATTCTGTCGTTCCGCGTGGCGGAGCAGTAGGTCTGAATCGCGGATTTTCTCGGATTCAACTGTGATTAGACGGATGGACGCGGATTTTGGGGTATGGGTTTAGCGTCGGTTTTCGTTAGGTGGACGGGGTTGGGGGCATTACAGTTCCAAGACGCAAACTGGAAAGTTTGCGGTACAAAGGAGTAACAGAAGATGTGGACGGAGAACCCGACGGAACGTGCCTGCTGTTTTTAAGAAATACTTGATTTTTGTGCGTAAAAACTGGATAATTTAAAGTTAATCTCTTGGACAGAGGTTAAACCTACCCCGTCCTGAGGACGACGCTAAAGTTCCTTCATTTAAATCAAACTAAGAGGGTAGCAAGGGGAAAATTAGGGAACTCCCCTTCTGTCCTCTGCTAACCTTAAGAAGTGCAGTCAGCCATTAGTTGCTTTCTCACCGCAACGCCTTTATTAAGTAAGACAGTCGGGAATCGGAGTTCCCTCCTACAAAGAAAGGTACAAAGAGGTTTACCTACAGAAAATAAATTAAATATAAATATGCGTTTGTTTGTATGTATTTTACACTTTTTTTGCGAATTTCGCACTTTTTTTGGTGAATATGCGTTTTTTTTGGCAAAAAAGTGTTTTTTTTGTAATTTTAACTTGACACAGAGCGTTTAATACTGTAGAATTAACTGCGTAAAGGGTTGAAACGCGAGTTTTTTAGACACTTACGCGAGGAATTCACGATGCGTCGCTCGAATACAAAGACTATGTTGACTGCGTGCGAGATGTCCTTCAACGGGAAAACCGATCATGAGATAGCGACCAATTTAGGAGCGTCTGTCTCAGCGGTATCACGCTGGAGGAAGCATAAGGTTTGGAAAGAGTTTGAACAGGAACTCATCTCAGCACATAAAGAATCGTTATTAGAAGCGCATCGGTTGGCAACCCTTGAAGATGGCACATCATAATGTAATGTGCAAAAAGGTTAGGTTCAAAATGAGGAATGGGTTTCTTAATCCCTGGATCCGTTCTTTATGTTACGTAAAGTTTCAATAAAAAATAAACGAAACTTTACATTATGTATTATGTTCTAATGTTTATGGAGGAAAATTAGTGATGTTGTCTAAAAAGACATTTTCCTTGACGTATTCGATAATGGTAATGTTGCTTGCCATCGGGTTTATCCTTACACCTGTTGTAACAGCACACGAAAAGGAAGTCGAGCTCGTGGATGGAACGAAGATAAAAGTGAATCCTACCCATCCGAAGCCAACACTTTCAGTGGCGGATATTTATGATGTGAGTTCTGCTGGCGGTGTCCAAGTCGCAAGACCCGATTCTGAGAATCCCATCACCATTTCAATTGACTTTTCGGCTTTGGTCGATGTTTTAGTAAAATCTTCTGCAGGCGTGGTGGCAGCGGACGCGAATAAGTTTGATATATCGGATTTTACCATCACAGCCTTTGATGAAGATGGTGTGCCGGTTGCTGCTCCTATGATTAATGCTGCTTCAAGTGCATCAACGCTTGCCGTTGGGAACCCTAACAACGGTAAGAACGCTGTGCTGACAATCGCATCTGGGGATGCTCTTTCGGCTATATGGGATGCCATTGATACCTTGTACGTGTCGGTGGACCAAGACAAGTTCCTCAATGCGGATCCGAGTCTGAATCCGACAGCAACCACACACTCTAAAAGTGTACGTTCAAATACGCTGATGATTGAGTTGGTTGGTAAAGACGAGGGTGCTGCTGGGTACACGAAGCCGCCTAACTATACAGATAAGATAGATGAGGGGACTCCAGGTGTTGTCTCTATCAAGAGACTTCTGGATCGTAGCGGTTTCTCCGCCATTGAAACCGGTGCTTTCGACGTGCGGGTTATCCTAACGGAAAAACCGATGGGGGGTCTCACCCCTGCTATGGTTATGGTCGAAGGTGGTGGATCAGCGACGGCTGTTGTTGAAGGGTTAACTGTTGATGGTAGTGAGGCCGAGACTGGTGACAGTCGAAACAATGGTGATCTGACCCTCGCAATGACAGGTACTTACTATAGTGCAACGACTGGTAAGGCTATAACGGATGCGACTGGTCTTCCCAATGCCACGGGTCGAGACAACAAGTATTACACGTATTCTGTGACGATCACACCCAATGCTGGGACAAACGGTGATCTGATCATATCCATTATGCAGTTTTCGGATCAGGTGAAGCCGTTAGCCAACATGTATGTTCCCCTCACAGCGCATCAAAGGACCAAAGTACTTGAGACAGCCGGTCTCATAGCACAAAGGAAGTCCAGGGTCATGAACGAGACGCTGACAGTTCGGGTGAATACGGCTGGTGATTCTAAAGTTGCCGCTGCGACAGCAGCATACGAAGTGCGCTCGAAAGATCCGACGGGCATCTTTAATCAGAATCCGAATCTGAAGGCACTTGGTGAAGGTCTTGTGATCCCCGCGAACGGGTATCTTGTGCTTGCGAGCGGGAAGACTGACAGTAATCCAGTATCTGGTGTTGTTAGTGTTGATGCCAAGATTGCGAAAAAGCTGACAGCGGCCCAGAAGCTTTATAACGTTGTGTATGACTACAAGTTGCCGTTCCCGGCAGATGATCTGTCGAACTTCTTCCGTAACGGCGGGACACTCCAGTTGATCCACGCGGATATTCCTGCTGCGACCGGTAGCGGACATGATAAGGCCAAAGCATCTCAAGATGGGAATGCGACGCATGCCGACTACACAGGTTATATGGGTGCTACAACGAAACAGTACGCCGCAGGTAGTGTGATCATCAACGAGATTATGTGGGGACTCGATCAGAACAGCACGAACGCTCAATATATCGAGCTGCACAATACGACTGCCGCAGATATCGGGATTGATCACTTAGAATGGGCAATCGCTGTTGGAAGTGGAGCCGCTTTGGGGGGTGCTGTCCTTGATACGGTCAGCAACAATCCAGCACCTGTGTCTCCTGCGACTACCGGCTACTGGCAAGTCCCAGGTTCAGACGGTGTATCGTCAATTCAGCCGAATGATGGCTATTTCACACTCGTAGATGTCGTGTCGATGTCTCGTGTGACGGGTGGAACCGATGGCACAATGGCTTCGAGTTGGGCGGCTTCCATGCGTCCGAGTGCGAACCTTGGTGGACGGCGTATCGGCACACCGGGTGCGGCGAATGTATACGTCAAACCCGCTCCAGACCCGGTACCGACACCAGAACCGATGGCAGACGTTGCGACTGGGTCAGACATCAAGATTTCAGAGATCATGGTCGCCAGCAATGAAGGTCGACTCCCGCAGTGGATCGAACTTGCCAATGTTTCTGCCGATGAAGTCAGTCTCTCAGGTTGGTCGGTCGAAGTCGATAACGATCCTGCAGATGCTGATGTTGTGGCGGAAACCGTTCGACTGAATATCGGTGATGTGACGGTCGGTAAAGACCAAGTTGTGCTCATCGTCTCAAAAGCGTCCGCACGTAACTCCGGTACCGGTATGGGTCCCGACGCTGTAGGCACGTTGCGTGAAGATCGTATCGTAGACGTTCAGAGCCAAGCCAGCCCGACCGATGCCCGGTATTCGCTCATTAGTGAGATGGCATTCAAAATCTCACTCGTCCCGCCACAGACAGGCGGTGCCGTTGAGCGTGGTGATGTCGCTGGTAATCTCGGCATGGGGTGGGAACTCCCGATGTCCGAAGGTAGCCGTAGTTCGATTATCCGTCGGGAGATGGGTAAAGATACGACTGCGATTAAGGGAACCGACGCAGCGGGTTGGGTGCTCGCATCCGGCACGAAGCTCGGCGGTGCCTATGTAACCACCTTCTACGGTGATGACGAAGATGTGGGAACACCAGGATATAACGCGGGTGGCGCACTGCCAGTCGAGTTATCCGCTTTCTCTGCCGCACGCGACAAGGTCACGGGTCAGGTTGCGATCACATGGGAAACCCAATCCGAGTTGAACAACGCTGGATTCTTCATCAAGCGGAGCCAACAGCGGAATGGTAACTTCGTGGTTATCAACCCGACGATGATTCCGGGTGCCGGCACGACTTCTGAGAAGCAGTCCTACACCTATGCAGATACGACTGCACAACCAAATATCGTATACTACTACCAGATCGAAGATGTTTCTCTCGATGGAAATCGTCAAACGTTGACACGTGGACACCGCCTGAAAGGGCATATCGGTGCCGCTGGCAAACTCACGACGATTTGGGGAGAACTCAAAGTACAAGAATAGTTGTATGGAAGCCACGCGATCACGGTCGCGTGCTTCTTGGAAGTCACCCGATCCTCAGATCGCGTGTTTCCACGAAGATCTGTAGTAGCAACACAAAGGTTATTTCAGGGATAAACTATTCAGAACTAACCTTAACCGAACTGGAGCCGAGGTGTCTTAGATGCCTCGGCTTTAGTTTTTTTACGATAGGCGAGGCACAGGGACCTCACCTAACAAAGGTTGGGGAATAATTTGTACCCTTTTCTGAAATTTTGCGTTATAAAAATAAATTGACTTTTTTTTTAAAATGTAGTATTCTATTAAAATACCTTGTTGGGGGGCACTGCTAGGTCCTGTGCGAACACCATCTCCCAGAAAGCACAGGAACTGCCCCCTGCCCACCCTAGCAGGCGGTTAAAGACAAGGTCAAGGTAAACACATCTTTTTTTACATAGTTATAAGTTATAAGTTATAAGGGCAGAGGTGTCATGTTACCAAAAATCTCTTAACTTACCACTTATAACCTATCACTTATAACTCACGAGAGAGGTATATTTTTTCATGAAAGATTTAATGACGCGAAAAATTGTCCTTGGACTGCTGATGACACTCGTTTTGGCGTTTGGTGTGCAGGGTATTGCGAACGCTCTGACCCTAACTAAGGGAACTGGCGATTTTCAGAATGCAAATGATGATGTTTCGTTTACGATAACCTTTACCGCAGGGTTAACCAATACGGAAGATAATTATTATAACGATGAAGCTGTTACGATAAGGGTCAGTGGTGCAAATATTACCCATATAGGGACCACTGCGCTGACTACGCCCAGAAGTTCACACACGTTGAAAGAAGCTCCTCATGGAGTCGGAGTGAATGCATTAACTTCAGCTGAAACTACTATTGTAAGATGCCTTGCTACCAGCCCAGGAAAAGTTACCATTACCGTGGAGGATGCAACACCAGGTGACGACCTAAAGAGTACAGATTCCCGACCAGCAAACCTTGTTTTCACAACTTACGTCGTGAAAGATCCTCTTGCTGTCCGTGTTTCAGACACTGTTAGCCTTCTCGGTGTTACCAAAGGTATCGGATACCCTTACGATCATCTAAATGATGTGCAGATTTATAGGGGAGATGGCAGAAACAATAGGGTTACTTATCGAACTACGGGAACTGCGGGGACACTCTATATAAAAGAAGGGAACCGTGCTGGAAAATTTACGGCTGCTGGTACTGACCTTGAAACATCCAGTTCGGCTCCAGTATATCTGAGTCTGGGTGCTAAAACTGCTCTGGGGGTCGATGAGCGTCCAGATACCGGGAGTACTAACACGGTTACCGTCTCGGTAAGCGACAACGCGACAGCCCCAACCACCGGTATCTATATCTATAGACGACCTCAACTGTCAGACCCAACCGAAGCTGCTGGACTTGATGCGGGACGAGCTGGTCTATTGGTTTCAAATGCTATTATGGTTACTGTGAGGGATGGGGGGGGCCAAAATATGGGTGAGGGGGCCCAAAATGTTGGAGGGGTCCCTGTTACGTTTAAGGTCACCAATACAACCTCACAGGGGGGGCTCCTGCGTTATACAGCCGGCACTCACCGTAATCGAAAAATTGATGCTAACAACAAGGTCCTCGAAAATCCACCTGCTGCCGCGCGTACACTACATGTACGAACAGCTGATAATGGTCAGGCTGTCGTTGACTTTGAATTCGGAAGTGCTGGTGGAGAACAGGAAATCACCGTTACTGCGGTGGGTATAACGAAAAAGGTTAAGGCAGTAGATACTGCTACATCCACACGGGACATTTCTATACGAAGCGAGAAACGCAGTAACTCTAATACATATGATGTATATGCCACTGTAACGGATAATGGAAGAGAAAAAGCAGATGTGGAGGTCACATTCACAGCAATTTCGGGCGGAGAGTTGACGAGTACACCTACTGGTGGTGAGGATGATCCAACCCCTGCAGACTCAGTAGAGGACATAACCAATCTATTGGGCATCGCTCAGGTCATTTACGATCCGCAGGGTATTTCAGGGACGCTGCAACTTTCTGTGAGTCTACCTGACGTAGGGACAGAAACAATGCCTGATACCACTGCGAAAACGATTCGGAGAACCTTTAACGTCAGAGGTAGCGCAAGTCCAGCACCGCCAACGGGGACAGACACGGGAACAGGGAGCGGCACGACAAGCGGCGTAACCCCCTCGGTTTCACCGACGAGTGTCACCGGTACTACAAGTAGCACGCATACACTGACGTTCACCGCACCGTCGAACACAGAGATCCGAATTGGGGGTATCCCTTTCAATCAGGCTGGCGGCATCGCATCACCTGCGATTCTAAATACCGGTTCCAGCACTACTGCCCAGACGAGACTCACGCTTCCTGATACAGCAGGGCCCTATACCCTTAACGTCGTTATCGGCGGTGTTACAAGGACTTTCTCTGTTACCGTAACACAGGCAGTACAAACAACGGGAACCGTTAGAGTGAACATACTCGGCGGCGGCGGACCCGGCACACGGGCGACTGTTCGGGTGACCGCAACCGATGCCAACGGAAATGCGGGTACGAGCGTAACGGTCACACTGCGCATTACAGCCGGCGGTGGCACATTCCTCAACGGAACGACAACCACAACGGTAACCACTGGCACCGACGGCACGGCGATGGCTATCCTGACGCGCGGGAGCACACCGGGCAACGACTATTACATTACCGCTACGCCATCCACGGGCTACACATTCAGAAGTACGCTTTCACAGGGTGAACGGCTTACCATCGATGGGGCTCCTGGGCCAGGGCCTCCTAGGGCAACGGGAGAGCCAGCAGACTTAGATGCTTATGATGGCGACGATCAGGTCGGTTCGTTGAACTCGCCCCTGCCGGAACCACTCGTTGTTGAAGTCGTTGATGCCAATAATAACCCGGTTGAGAATGTCCGGGTCCGGTTCCGGACGACGATTGGGACGGGACGGTTCTCACCGCGCACGGTAGCCACGGACGAGGACGGTCTCGCTGAAACGATATTTACACCAACCTCTGCTGGACGTATCCGAATCGTGGCAACCGTCGCAGGCATCAATCGGACGGCGGCGTTCAACGTTGAGGGCGGTGACCCCGCAGATGCCCTGGAAAAAGTCTCGGGCGACAACCAGAGTGGAACGCCGGGTGAAGCACTTGCCAATCCCTTCGTCGTTGAAGTCCAAGACGAAGACGGTGAACCGCTTTCGGGACACAGGGTGTCGTTCTCTGTAACCGAGGGTGGTGGCAGTCTCTCGGAGACGAGTGCTGTGTCAGGGGCTAACGGACGTGCCCAGACGACGCTGACGCTCGGTAGCGAACGCGGTGTCAATAGTGTTCGGGCGAGTGTCACCGGTACGGATCCTGTGACCTTCAGCACGAGCATCGATGCGAAAATACTTGTCGCAGCGACGAACCGTCCGGTGATGTACTGGATCGCGGGCGGTGCGCTGTATCGTCTCGCAGGCGCGAAGGAAGCCAAGATTGCTAACAGTGCCAACGGTATGGCTATCGGTGACGGCAAAGTCTACTGGACGGCAGAAAATCCGAGTGGAAGCGGGGGCACGATCAACTCTGCGAACCTCGACGGCACAGGTGTCACCGAGTTAGCTTCAATCTTCGCGGTGCCGATGGGCATCGCTGTGGATACCGCAGGCAGTAAACTCTATTGGACGAACTCGAGCGGTAGAATCCAGCGCGCAAACCTCAACGGGTCGGGGATCCAGAACGTGCTACAGGGGCTGTCAAACCCAACGGACATCGTTGTTTCCAACGGATTCATCTATTGGACGGGGGATGGGAATAGCATCCGACGCGTGAACATCAGTGGTCAGCAAGCCACACGACCTGTTGCCACAAACTTGGATACCGTCGGAGGTCTTGCTGTCGGTGGCGGCAAAGTCTATTGGACGGAGATGACGAGTGAATCTGCGGGGACAGTTAACGGTGCAAACCTCAACGGTACGAACTTTGAGACGCTTGCGACGCTCTTGAGTGCTCCGATGGGAATCGGCGTTGACACTACGGGAAACATGCTTTACTGGACGAACGCCCGTGGCAGAGTCCAAAGAGCGAACCTCGATGGTTCAGGCATCAAGAACGTCGTTACGGGTCTCATCTCAGCGACGAAGTTGGTGATCGGTGGGGCGAATGTCGCTGAAGCGGTCACGAAGCAACCGAGCCAGCCAGCGAAGAAAGACACCTCCGTCTATGATGTCAACGGCGACGGTAAAGTTGACAACACCGATGCCAGTTTAGTCGCAAACGGATTCGATACGGGCAACGCCAAGTATGATGTTAACAACGACGGCGCAGTCAACTTCCTTGACCTGCTGCTCGTTTTTGATAACCGTGATGCGGATGCCGCTGGCGCACCGACAGTCGTTGGTATGAAGTTGAGTGCCGTTCAGGTAGATATTCTCCAAGAGCAGATCAATCTGTTGATCGCAACAGGGGATCGTTCACCTGCGGCGATGCGGACGCTGGTTTATCTGCAGCAACTCCTCGCGACGGCACGTCCAGAGAAGACGCAGCTGTTTGCCAATTATCCGAATCCGTTCAACCCCGAAACATGGATTCCGTACGAGTTAGCGACGGATACGACTGTCAAGATCACGATTTACAACACACAAGGTGTTGTGATTCGGACGTTGGCGCTGGGGCATCAGGCAGCAGGCTACTACACGGGTCGGGATCGAGCGGCGTATTGGGATGGTCGGAATGCGCTTGGTGAACAGGTTGCGAGTGGAATTTATTTTTACCAATTCGAGACCGACGACCTGTCGTCAATGCGTAAGATGGTTATATTGAAATAGTTTTTGATAATCGTCTGAATCGCGGATTTTCGCGGATTAGATGGATGGACGCGGATTTTAAGACGCAAACTAACAGTTTGCGGTACAAAGAAGGAAAGGGCGCGGTGTGAAAGCCGCGCCTTTTTTTTTATTGTCTGAATCGCGGATTTTCGCGGATTCTGCGGATGGACGCGGATTATAGGATTCTGGTTTACAGTCGGTTTTTATTAGGAGAGTGGGGTTAGGGAGATTGGCGGTTTGGGAACGCAAACTAACAGTTTGCGGTACAAAAGAGAGTAAGAGTCGCGATCGGGAGATCGCTCCTACAGAAGAAAGAGGTTTCGTGTGTGTAAAATGCCCTGACATTAAGGATGCGATGTGGTATAATTACATCAGATGGTGCGTTTCAATGAAGTCAGTCAGTCTGTTAGTCAGTCAAAAAAATGACGATTCTAACCCAATGAGCCTACCACTGCGACTCTCACGCCAACTGCGATAATGGAAACGCTATCGTCGGAAGCAGGCGGAAACGGTGATGATTAATAGGGAATGCGACCCATAAATCACATCAGACCTACGTGAAACAAGAATACCAGAAATAGAAAGAGGGATTTGCAATGACCAACAGTGTCAAGATAAAATTTTTTACACGCAACTTATGCCTCGGCGTGCTGATAACACTTGTACTGGCGTTCAGCGTGCAAGAGCTCCAAGCGGAACCCGCCGTAGAAATACAGGTTCCACGGACTGTCAGTGGGTACCCCGGTGGCACGGAAACGCTTACGATTATCGCACCTGAAAATGCATTTATCCTAGTAGGTAGTCCAGATGATACCTTTCCACTGGAGAATTCTTCGATCCCAACACAATCGGAC